>CAJMQE010000016.1 GCA_905215405.1 uncultured bacterium | reverse complement strand
AATATCGCAAACGATACTAACTTCTCTTTGAATCCTTAACTTAACACCATTGACTTGAAGTGGCTGGATATTTTTTTACCTGTTCCTATAAGTAAAAGAAAATCAATCAGAGGAGGAAAAAGGCGGCAATACAGGTGACGGCAAGACCGATCAGAACCGGTATCAGATTTTTTGCGGCGAGCTTTGCGGGGGGAACATTACAAATGGCTGCAACAGGGACAACAGCCCAGGGGATAATGGTACCACCGCCGACCCAAATCGTTGTTATTTGTCCCAAGGCAGCAAGGGTAGCAGCATTCAGGCCAGTAGTCTGTGCAAATGTTGTAGCAACAGATCCAACAAGTGGCAGGCCTGAAAAGCCAGATCCATCAAGTCCGGTCAGAAATCCAATAAACAGTTCTATTAAAATGATCATGCCTTTATTCATCGGTACATGAGCGGACAGATAAAGGCTGATATCACTGAGGATACTTGGTGCATCGGGACCGAGTACTTTACAGGCAAAGTCGTGGCTGCCAAGGAAGAAAAAAGCGGCAATGACGATTACAGGAGCAAAGATCTGAATGGAAAAAATGAATCCATCCTTCACAAAAATGACGATTTCTTCCAGCCCTTTAGCTGGACCACAGCCGGCAAAGGATAAAATACAGGTAAGGAGCAGAGCAGTACCGGCGACCAGAGCTGTCGCATCACTGCCAATAATCTGAAAATGCAGCATAGCGGCGATGACACATCCAAATGAAATTACAATCAACCAGGAAAGAATGGCAGTCATCGTATGGGAGCAGGTAATTGTCGCGCTGGACTTAGTGCTTGCATCTATTTTACTGACGGGTCCAGCTGTAGTATTGCTGCCGGATTTTCGTAAACTGTGCAGCATGCGTATAAAAGTGATCAGAATAACTGTGCTGCTCATGATGAGCCAGAGAGGCAGGGATGCCGACATAACATCGGTCACATTGAGCCCGGCCCCTTTGGCGGTAATGGCAGGTGCTCCCTGAATAAAGAAATCAGATGAGAGCCCCACGCCATGTCCAAATATGTTCATGGACACGGCACTCCAGATAGCTGGCAGTCCGGCTGCAGTCGTAACAGGCAAGAGCAGAGCCCCAATGAGTGCAACGGCAGGAGAAGGCCAGATCAGCCATGAAACAATGAACATACATGCGCCAATGCCAAGAAAGGCGCTGACAGGCCTGTGAATCAATTTACGGACAGGGCGGATCAGATATAAATCAGCACCGGTCGTCTGCATTGCTTTGGACATGGCATAGACAAGGGCAATTACCAGTATGACAGAAAAAAGTTCAATATCAGAGGCAACGAGAGAAGTACTGAGTATCTGAATAGAAGAAATCACATTTTTGGTATAGGCAAATCCAATCAGTAGAATGCCGGCTATACATGGAACAACAATTTCTTTCTTTGCCAGCAGGGCAATCAGGATCAGCGCGGTCATAAATAGAAAAATATAGTGGATCATTGACAGAGAAACCATGTAAGCACACCTTTCGCCATCGATTTTGCATCAGCAGAACCGAAGAACAGCATCTATAAGATAAATATATGAAATTATATTAATATTGCGTCGGATTGTTGCGTATTTTTTAGAAAAGATGTTTTTTAGTGGTTGGAGGCAGATATGAATCAACTTGGGAAGGGCTGTAACATCGTTGTAATTGGTGGTGGATGGTCAGGCTGTGCAGCAGCGGTGGAGGCACGGAAACTCGGAGCGCAGGTGACACTTTTGGAAAGGACAGATATGCTGCTTGGAACTGGACTGGTCGGTGGAATCATGCGCAATAACGGAAGATTTACAGCAACAGAGGAAATGATCGCAATGGGAGGCGGGGAACTTTTTTCGGTGATTTCGAAGCATCTCAGACATCAGAATGTAGATTTTCCAGGACATAAACATGCGGATCTCTATGATGTGGCAACGATATCTGGTGCAGTCCAGCGTTTCCTTTCAAAGATTGGGGTTACGGTAGTCCTGACGTGCCGGATCACAAAAGTAGAAATGGAAGATAACAGGATTCTCAGTGTCCAAAATGCAGAAGGGGATGAATGGCATGGAGATGCATTTATTGACACAACGGGAAGTGCTGGGCCGATGAATAACTGTACAAAGTATGGCAAAGGCTGTGCAATGTGTATTCTACGCTGTCCGAGTTTTGGCGGGAGAATATCCGTAAGTGCGCTTTCCGGAGTAAAAGAAATGTGTGGGAGCAATCGGGAAGGTACGACAGGCGCAATGAGTGGCGCGTGCAAGTTGTTTAAGGAGTCACTGTCAACAGATATCAGGAATCGTCTTACAAGGGACGGAGTTGTAATAGTCCCGGTGCCGGATACGCTCAGACAGGATCACCTGAAAATCAAGTGCTGTCAGCAGTATGCGTTGCCACAGTTCAGGGATAACCTTGTAATACTGGATACTGGACACGCAAAGCTGATGACCCCTTTTTACCCATTGGAACTGCTGCATCAGATCAGCGGATTTGAAAATGCCCGTTATGAAGACCCCTATGCGGGAGGAAAGGCAAATTCCATGCGCTTTTTTGCAATTGCACCGCGGAACGATGCACTGCAGGTAAAAGAAAGAGAGAATCTGTTTTGTGCCGGAGAGAAGGCAGGCCTGCTGGTTGGGCATACCGAAGCTATAGTGACCGGTGTTCTTGCTGGTTTTAACAGTGTCTGCAGTTGCATTGGCAAGGCGCAGCTCGTATTGTCGGATACGACTGCAATAGGAGATGCCATTGCATTTACAAGGAAAGCAATGGAAAGCGAAAGTGGGAGAGCTGGCAAATACACATTTTCAGGGTCAGTATTTTTTCAACGGATGAAAGAGAGAGGGGTGTATAGCACAGACCCGGTACAGATTCGCAGACGTATTGCACAGGCGGGATTGGAAAATGTGTTTGCAGGGATTTTGTGAATTAATAATTGCATCATGCTAATAAAAATGTCATAAAGCTTGTACAAGAGGTGTATAATCTAACTATATATGGATAAAATTGATCCGAAGGGGGCATATGCATAATGAAACAACAATTTCCCGATTTTGTCAGGGAAAGACGAATCAGAATATTTCAGATAGCTGGAGGAATTCTTGTAGTAGTTATTCTTGTAGTAGGAATTATAGTATTTGCGAACTGGAATGCAAGAAAGAAATATAAACAGGAACAAAATGAACGTGCAGTTGCTGAAGAGACTACCGTGCAGGAGACACAAGAAAGCAGCACAGAGGAAGCATCCTCTGAGGAAGTTTCCACTGAGCAAAATCAGAGCGCAGAGGAAGCCAGTCAGCAGGTAGAGGGCGGACAGAGTGTATATGTACCTGGCATCAATGGCAGTGGCTATGGAAATGGATCTTATAATGCGGTCAGCGGTCCAGATACCAATGATGCCGAGTTTGGCGTCTCATTTACGGATACGAGTCAGAATATGACTGCGAAAGAAGAGACCAATCTTCGTGATGTACCTGGAGAGCAGGGAGAATGCATTGCGACACTTGAGAATGGCGATGTGGTAGAATGCACAGGGATTGGCAGCAATGGCTGGTCCAGAGTACTTTATGGTGGCCAGACACTTTATGCGAAGACACAATATCTGACGGATGATCTGGAACCGGTTACCAAGTCAAAGAATGTGGAAGTCAATGGTATCGTCTTTTATCCACATGAAGACTCTGTTACGGCAAAGATCGAAACGAATCTGAGGACGGTTCCAAGCAGCGAATCCTCTGATACGATTGTCGCGACTATAAAGAATGGAGAATATGTTTCCAGAATTGGTATGAGTGAACGTGGCTGGTCCAGAATCGAATATCAGGGACAGGTCCTTTATGCAATCAGCAGTTATCTTATAAACTAAATAGATAGTAATGAAAAGCGTCGTACAGAATCGAATGCATTCCATAGGGTAGAAAAACAGTATGGAATCGTTTCGAGTACGGCGCTTTTTTTTTTGTATAATTAAATATACATTTATAATCCGATCAACATTTTTATTTAAAGAAAATGTTGATAATACGCTGTTTGGTTAAAGACTTGTCTGATAAGAACTTAATTTTTTGAACAATTTAGCAGTTTAACGCTTGACAGAAAAGGTATAATTGTATACAATTATACATGGTTACACAAATACACTAAAACAAAGTGAAAGAAAAATTCTACTGAAAGGCAGCCCAAATGAACAATCTTTCACACTTATACACGAATTTGGGCCCAGGGTTAAGGTTATGGATAATAGACCAGTACATATGAACAAACATACAAATTTATTGGAACTCGAAGAACATTTTTACCACTTGGTAGATACGGATGTACCAAATGTGTATCGTAATCTGTTTCCGTATGATGAAGTTCCTAAGGTTGCGTTCAACAACAGAGTAGTACCTCATAATATGCCAGACGATATCTGGATCACAGATACCACTTTCCGTGATGGCCAGCAGTCAAGAACACCATATTTACCAGAACAGATTTTAACTATGTATGATTATTTTCATAAACTTGGCGGCCCTAAGGGAATTATCAGAGCATCTGAGTTCTTCCTGTATAGCAAGAAGGACAGAGATGCCGTATACAAATGTATGGAAAGAGGTTATGAATTTCCAAAGATCACGAGCTGGATCAGAGCAAATAAAAAGGATTTCCAGCTGGTAAAAGATATCGGTATGAAAGAAACAGGAATCCTGGTAAGTTGTTCTGATTACCACATTTTCTATAAAATGAAGATGACCAGAAAAGAATGTATGGAACATTACCTGAATATTGTCAGAGAATGTCTGGAGACTGGAATCAGCCCAAGATGTCATCTGGAGGATATTACAAGAGCGGATATCTATGGATTTGTTATTCCATTTTGTCTGGAACTGATGAAACTGCAGGATGAATATCAGATCCCAGTCAAAATTCGTGCCTGTGATACCATGGGATATGGAGTAAACTTCTCAGGTGCAGTTATTCCACGTTCTGTACAGGGAATTATCTATGGACTGGTCACACATGCAAATGTACCATCAGAGAATCTGGAATGGCATGGACACAATGATTTTTATAAAGCAGTTGTCAATTCAACAACAGCCTGGTTATATGGTGCCTGTGGTGTTAACTGTTCCCTTTTTGGTATCGGGGAAAGAACAGGTAATACACCATTGGAAGCTATGGTCTTTGAATATGCACAGCTGAAAGGAACACTAGATGGCATGGATACAACAGTCATCACAGAACTTGCAGAGTATTATGAAAAAGAAATTGGATATGCAGTTCCATCCAGAACACCATTTGTTGGAAAGAGCTTCAATGTTACCCGTGCAGGAATTCATGCAGATGGACTCTTGAAAAATGAAGAGATTTATAATATATTTAATACAGACAAATTACTTAACCGACCAGTTATGGTAGCAGTGTCTAATACATCAGGCCTTGCAGGAATCGCTCACTGGATCAATACGTACTTCCAGCTGAAAGAGGAAAGAAAGGTAGATAAGAACTGTGAACTTGTTACAGAGGTTAAGAAATGGGTCGATGCCGAATATGAAGGTGGACGTGTGACAGCAATCACCGATGATGAATTATTGCGGTGCATTGATGGTATATGTAAGAAAATCGGCGTTAACATAATTTAAGTAAAGGCGCAGGAAAAGTAGTATGGAAAACAATACTTCATCCTTAGATAAGTATTCATTGCGTGGACGTGTCTTTAACACAATCAGAGAAAATATTCTGTTAGGTAAGTACGAGACAAACGAAGAACTGAAAGAAGTCTCAATTGGCAAGGAACTTGGCGTGAGCCGGACACCTGTCAGAGAGGCATTAAGACAGCTTGAGCTGGAAGGTCTCGTTAAGATCGTTCCTAACAAAGGGGCATATGTGAAGGGGATATCGGAAAGTGATATTCGTGACATTTATACCATCCGTTCTTATTTGGAAGGATTATGTGCAAGATTGGCAGCAAAGATTATTAAGAAGGAACAGTTAGATGAGCTGGAAGAGATCATGTATCTGACAAATTTTCATAGTGAAAAAGAAAATTTTGAACAGGTATTTGAACTGGATAATAAGTTTCATGAAAAATTATATGAAGCGTGCGGAAGTGAAATCTTAAAGCATACATTATCTGAATATCATCATTATCTTGAACGTGTTAGAAAAGTTACTCTTTCAGATGCAAAGAGGGTTTCCAAGACAATCAAGGAGCATGAGGCAATCGTGGAGGCAATTAAGGCAGGGGATGAGGATCTTGCTGAAAGAATCGCTAATGAACACATACTTCATACGATACAAAATATAACGGAGAAGGGACTCGACAATCTGTTACATGTCGATACCGACAAAGTGAATCAATGATAGAACTGCCATATGCAGAGCGAAGACCGATTAACGGAAACAGCAATGCATGTGGCATTTTTATTGCTCTGAAGCATTTCTGGGATATTTCCTGTTGAAGTTCAGAGCGTTTTGTGGTAATACAAATAAGTATGCTTTATCAATATTTCTATCTATATAGGAAGAATTAAAAAAGGCTGCGGGCAGAGAATGAATGCATTGCCCGAATATATAGAAAAAGAGGATGGGTATGAAAAGATCAAAGGCAAAAAAAACAGGAAAGAAAAGACTCTTTGGCAGAATTGCAGTCAGTGTGGTGACCGTACTTCTATTGGTATTTATATTTCTGACAGGGTGCGTGCTGATCATGGATTTTGGTCCCTCTGAGACAGCAACGAATCTGTTCGTGAATTCCGTCATGGAATCGAGTGCCGGTAAATTTATGGCAACACTTTTCTTTACAGATGAACAAATAAAGGAGATCAGAGCGAAAAATTCTGTCGTTGCTTCCGGTGAAGTGACTGATTCAGATATGATCCAGATCGCGGCTGATCAGGATACAGAGGATGAACAGAGCACAGATGCAATCGAGGTGCAGGATATCGAAGGGGCAACCTACAAGGGAAAACTTATGATTATACATGATCCGTCAAGGGTAACGGTAGGGGTCAGTGGAGACTATGGCAGTGGAAATGCAGGCAAGAGCGTCAGTCAGATGGCAGAATCCTACCAGGCGGTCGCTGCAACCAACGGTGGTGGATTTGAAGATGCCAACGGAACCGGAAATGGTGGGACCCCGATCGGAATCGTTATTTCCGATGGAGTATTAAAATATGGATCAGCTGGAGAATCCTATGAAATTATCGGGTTCGATCGGGACAACAAACTGGTCGTCGGGAAGATGACAGGACAGGAGGCACTCGACAGAGGAGTCAGAGATGCGTTGAGCTTTGGACCAATATTGATTGTAAATGGAGAACCTTCTGCAGTGAATGGAGAAGGAAGCGGATTAAATCCAAGAACGGCAATCGGACAGAGAGCAGATGGAGCAATCTTACTGCTCGTTATCGATGGCAGACAGGTCAATTCACTTGGAGCATCCTATTCCGACTTAGTCAAGATCATGTTAAATAACGGTGCAGTTAATGCAGCAAATCTGGATGGCGGTTCCTCGTCTCTGATGTATTATAATGGCGAATATATTAACAGTTGTGCATCGTTGTATGGACCAAGAAATATGCCAACATCGATCATAGTCAGATAGAAAACAGGAACAGTGAGTGGAGGTTTAGCGTGAAAGAGCATAACGACGATGAGAAAATAGAAGATTATATCAGACAAAATGTCATCCAGCATTACGAAAGTATTTCCCAGGGTGGTGACAATAGAGTGGAAAGTGCAGAAGACAACCTGGATGAGAAGACGACCGGGAACGCAGACCAGGAGGCAGAGCACAGGCAACAGGAAAATGGACAGACGGAATCAAAACTGTTGAAGTCTCCAAAGGCAAAGAAAAAGAACAATAAGCGTAAAGAGAATAAAAGTGTTAAGAACAATTCTAGGAAGAATGCTGGAAAGAATGCCGAAAATAATACCAGAAATAGATCACAGGAAAGTACCGGAAAAAAGGCGTGTTCTGGAAGGTATGGCTGGCAGCAGTTGTGGTTTCCCTTATCGTGATTGCAGGCGTGTGGGGGCTGCTATGGAAGTTCCTTGCTTCCTATGAAAAGGCACAGCCGGAAAATGTTGCGAACGAAGTTGTTGCAATGTGCAATGAGGATGATGTCAGTGGATTGATGAATTATATTCAGGAGGAGACAGATTCACCATTTGAAAATAATGACACGGTGATGGCATACGTTGAGAACAGTATTGGAACCGGAACATGGTCCTGTCAGAAAAAACTGGATGAGTATAGTGATGATACACCGGTATACAAGCTTTGCCGCGAAGGAAAACAGCAGGCAGTACTGCGTTTGTCCACGCAGGATAAGACAGGAGCATTTGGGCAGAAACGCTGGCAGGTGGCTGGAATCGATGGCATATTTGCTGGAAAACAGGATTATACTGTAATAGTGCCAGCGGATGCGTCAGTAACCGTCAATGGAGTGGCACTGACAGATGAGTATCTGACTGAAAATAATATTGCAGTCGATGATCTTGCAAATGTTACTTCTTATATAAGTAAGGTACCTGTTATGAAAAAATATGTAATTCCGGATCTTCTGTCAAAACCTGAAATAAAAGCATATGGTGCAGTATATGGAAATGAACTGAATGTGAAAGAAGAAAATGGAACACAGACAGAATACCTGTTTGAAAGTGATAGTGCATTTGAACAGGAGCAGGAGGCCAGAGTCACGAATCTGACCAAGACATATGGAAGTTATGTGGCGAATGATGTAAAGTTTGAAGCACTTTCAGGTGAGATCCTGCCAAATTCACATGCCTATACATTTTTACAGGGACTCGCAAAGACCAATGTCTGGTTCGCATCTCACTCTGCACTGGAGTACCAGGATCTGAACATTTACAATTATCAGACCTATACACCGGAATGTTTCAGTTGTGAAGTCACATTTACCATGGTGGTACCAACGGCGATGAAGACGTATGAATATCCGACCCACTTGAAATACACATTTGTAAAAGCAAATGAAAAGTGGTATATTGCAGACTTCGCTATTAAGTGATATAGTATAATTTGCAAATTTTATCACAGAAAATAAATGTAAAAAGAAATAAATCCAGTAAGGAAGGAAAGTTTTACGATGAACATAGTTGTTTTAGCTGGTGGAACCAGTACAGAAAGAGATATTTCAATTGTAACAGGCACAAAAGTGTGTGAAGCACTTAGAAATAAAGGACATAAGGCAGTTGTTGTAGATGTTTTTCTTGGAGTAACAGGAAAGAAATGTACAATTGATTCTATCTATCAGGAACAGCAGGATCTGGAAGCAAATGCAGAACAGCTGAAGGCAAAGACAAAAGATGTAGCTGCAGAATTTGAAATGAGACAGAAGAACAGTGAAAGCTTCTTTGGTGAAAATGTGCTGGAATTATGTAAGGCATCAGATATCGTATTCATGGGCTTACATGGTTCTAATGGTGAAGATGGTAAGATTCAGGCTACCTTTGACCTCCTTGGAATTAAGTACACAGGTACTGGATATCTGAGCAGTGCTATTTCAATGAATAAACAGCTGACAAAAATTATTGTATCCAATAATCAGGTACCAATGCCTAAGGGTGTGCAGGTTGTCAGATCAGAAGGTATTGGTGAGTGTAGTGTTGGATTCCCATGTGTTGTGAAACCATGTTGTGGTGGTTCCAGCGTTGGTGTATCGATTGCCCATTCACAGGAAGAATATAAGAAGGCTTTAGAGGAAGGATTTGCTCTGGAAGAAAGTCTTGTTGTAGAACAGTTCGTAGATGGTAGAGAATTCTCAATCGGCGTCATTGAAGGAAAAGCACTTCCAATCATTGAAATCGCTCCATTGGAAGGCTTCTATGACTATACGAATAAATATAAACCAGGTGCGACAAAGGATACCTGCCCTGCAGAAATTCCTGCAGATATTACAGCTAAAATGCAGAGATATGCAGAAATGGCATGTGAAGCAGTCGGACTTGAAACTTATGGAAGAGTCGATTTCCTTCTTGGAAAAGATAACGGCATTTACTGCCTTGAAATCAATACACTGCCAGGTATGACACCTACAAGTCTTCTCCCACAGGAAGCAGCAGTAAACGGATATTCCTTTGACGATCTTTGTGACTGGCTGATCGAAGTATCCATGAAAAAGTATAACTAAGATCTGGAGGAACATCATGAAAGGAATGTCATTGGCAGCAATCGCTGGCGCATGTAATGGAAAATATCATGGCAGTGACGCTGCAAAAGAAAAGATTGTTGAAAATATTACAACGGACAGTAGAAAAGTAAGTGCGGGCAGTTTATTTATTGCCATCAAAGGAGAACGCAGTGATGGACACACTTATATTTCTTCTGTTTATGAAAAAGGGGCGCTCTGCACGATTTCCGAAAAGGAACTTCCTGGTGAAGAGCATCCATACATAGAAGTCGAATCCTCTTTACAGGCAATTAAGGATATTGCTGAATATTACAGGGAACAGCTGGATATCAAAGTTGTTGGAATTACGGGCAGCGTTGGTAAAACAAGTACGAAAGAGACTGTTGCTGCAGTTCTTTCCCAGAAATATAGAGTTTTAAAGACTGCTGGAAACTTTAATAATGAACTTGGACTTCCATTGACGATCTTTCGTCTCAGAGAAGAGGACGAAGTCGCTGTACTGGAAATGGGAATCAGTGATTTTGGAGAAATGACAAGACTGACAAAGATTGCAAAACCGGATATCTGTGTGATAACCAATATCGGGCTTTGTCATCTGGAAAATTTAAAGAGTAGAGATGGTATCCTGAAGGCCAAGACAGAAATTTTTCAGTCTATGGCAAAAGACGGTGCGATTATTCTGAACGGGGATGATGACAAACTGATCACAGTGAAAGAATCAGGTGGCATACAATCTCAGTTCTTTGGAATAGAAAATACAAACGGAACAACGTACGCAGATCATATTGAAAATCTGGGTCTGGATGGAATGGCAGCCCAGATTCATCTGCTGGATGGCACTTCATTTGCAGTGAATATTCCAGTGGCAGGACATCATATGGTCTATAATGCACTTGCAGCGACAGTTACGGGGCTGGCACTTGGTGTTAGCAGTGAACAGATCAAACAGGGCATTGAAAGCCTGGAGACAATTGCAGGACGTAACCATATTTTGAAAAAGAATGGTCTGACGGTCATTGATGACTGTTATAATGCGAACCCAGTGTCTATGAAGGCTTCGATTGATGTTTTAAGCACGGCACTGAAAAGAAAAGTGGCTATTCTTGGTGATATGTTCGAACTTGGTGAAAATGAAAAGGAATTACATGCAGGAGTCGGAACATATCTTGCAGGCAAAGATATCGATCTGCTGATTGCGGTTGGTACTTTATCTGAAAATATGGCATATGCAGCAAAAGAAGCATGTGCTATAAATAATAACAAAAAGTTAAAGACAGTATATTTTGCAACAAGAGATGAGATGCTGAAAAAACTGGATGAACTGATAGAAGAAAATGATACGATCCTTGTGAAAGCATCCCATGGAATGGAATTTCCGAAGGTAGTCGAACATTTAACAAAATAATATAATTTTGGAGGCCCAGCTATGAACTTAACGACCTTGAAAAAATCTATGATGGCAGTACTGATTCTGACATGTGTACTGATGATGTCTGCCTGCGGAAAGAAAAAGACAACCCTGACAGGAGAATGGTCAGGAACACTCAATGATACTGTTTATACATATACTTTTAATGATGATGGCACTGGAACATATGCAATTGCAAGCCTGTCACCAATCAGTTTTAGTTATACAACAGAAGATGGGGTAATCTCTATTAAAACGAGTATCCTTGGATCAGAGAGCACAGATAAAAAGAACTACACCATTGAAGATGGAAAATTAACGATCTCAAGCAACGGTTCTGAGATCACACTGGATAAGACCAGCAAATAAGCAGACAGATGCAGATCTGATTGCTTTATATAGAAATTTCTACGGACAGATAAACAAATCAATTGAAAGAATGGTATAAAGATACCGTTCTAAAAATGGACGGTTTCAGTTTGTAGATGAAAAAGTGTTTCATTACAGGCTCTGTGGTGAAACACTTTTTTATTGCTAAAAAATATTTCACAATGAACAGGAACATATAGTTTTATACAAGACAGGGAGGAACAAAAATGGCAGTAATAGGAATTGATCTGGGAACAACGAACAGTTTGGCAAGTGTGTGCGATGATAAGGGAGTACGGCTGATTCCGAATGCATTTGGGGAGTATCTGACACCGTCCATTGTCAGTATCGGAGAAAATAATGAGATATATGTTGGAAAGATTGCAAAGGAGCGACTGATCACGCATCCAGAGAGTACATTCAAAGAATTTAAAAGAGATATGGGGCAAAAGATTCCACATGTGTGCAGAATTGGTGAGCAGGAACAAAAGTATTCCGCAGAGGAATTGTCCGCAATGGTATTAAAACAGCTGAAAGAGGATGCACAGAACTATCTTGGCGAACCAGTAGAAGAAGCAGTAATCAGTGTCCCAGCATATTTTAATGATGATCAGCGTAGTGCAACAAGAAATGCAGGACGTCTGGCAGGATTAAAAGTGGACAGGCTTATCAATGAACCATCTGCAGCCGCACTATCTCATAGTGTGGAAGGGAGTCATGAGCACAGTACGTATCTTGTATTCGATTTTGGCGGAGGAACACTGGATGTATCAATTGTTGATGCATTTAATAATATCGTGGAAATTGAGGCAGTTGCCGGAGATAATCAATTGGGTGGCAAAGATTTTAACGAGCTGATTGCTCAAGACTTCTATGAACATTGTCAGATCGATAGTACGAAACTGACCGATAAACAAAAAGGGATTGTTATTCGGGAAGCAGAAAAGTGCAAGATCGAACTATCATCATCTAATCATGTCAGCAGGATTGTACCAATTAATGAGCAGAACTATGTCATGAATATGTCAAACCAGCATCTGATCGATATTGCAAAGAAACTATTTACCCGTCTGACCCTGCCTTTGCAGAAAGCATTGAATACGAGCGATCTGGAAATTGAAGATATCGATAAAGTCATTTTGGTCGGTGGTTCCTCAAAAATGCCTGTCGTCAGACATTTCATGGAATCCCTGTTCGATAAGCAGATCATCAGTGACACGAATCCGGATGAGATCGTTGGGCTCGGAGCAGGTGTCGTCGCAGGAATCAAAAATAGAAATGATGGTGTGAAAGATTATATTTTATCTGACATTTGTCCATTTTCACTTGGAGTTGGAATTGTTGGGGATCGGTTCTCGCCAATTATTGAAAAGAATCAGGTATTACCATGTAGTAAAGAAGAGTTTTATGTAACAGCATCTGACGGACAGACAGAGATTCATTTAGATGTCTATCAGGGAGATAATTACCAGGCTTCTGCAAATTTGAAAATTACTTCATATACATTTCAGATTCCACCCGCACCGGCAGGCCACTATGGATTTTTTGTCCGTTTTTCATATGATCTGGATGGTATCTTTGAAATTGATGTACGCGGTGCAAATGAAGATCTGAATATCGATATTCACAAGAGTATCATTCATGAGCAAAATGGAATGTCAGATAAGGAAATTAAGGAAAAAAGGGATCAGCTAAATGATATGAAGATACTTCCAAGAAATCGAAGTGAAAATAAACTGATCCTGGAAACGGCATATCGTTTATATGAAGAAAGCAACAGTGAGCAGAGACTGAAAATTCAGGAAGGAATCAGAGAGTTTGAAACAGCGTTAAAGATATGCACGCCGGCTGAAATGAAAAAAGAGTTCGTCAAATTCTCATATTTCCTTGCACAAATGGAACAGCAGCATTTTAAGTTTCGTGGAATTAATAATGATTTCTGGGAGAACGAGAAGAAGAGCTTTGAAAATGATTCGACGAAGGAAGACGAGGAAAGGGATGATTCGAAGGATCACGATGACCCAAGGGACAATGAGTAGCGCATGCTGACTGATAGGAGATGATGAAGGAAAATGTGGGAGTTGCTTGGAATAGAAGAAACGGATGATGAGGATCTTATTCGAAGTGCTTATGCAGATGCGGCAAAGAACTGTCATCCAGAAGAACATCCGGAAGAATTTAAAGAACTGCATAAACAGTATAAAAATGCTATGAAGTATGCGAAGCAGTGCAAAAAGAAGGCTGCAGTCAAAGTTGAACAGGTTCCATTGTCGGAAGAGGAATTTTGGAAAACAGCGATAGAAGTGGTTGAAAAACAAGGGGACAAAGAACAGGGGAAACAGGAAAAAACTGAAAACTCTGAGCAAACCCAGGAAAAACCGGTAGAACAAAAGGAAGAGCAGGAGAAACCACAACCAGAGCAGGAGCGAGCACGAGCCGAGTCAGAATTACAGCAGGAGAATGCGAAGGAAGAGCAGGAGCGAGCACGAGCCGAGTCAGAATCACAGCAGGAGAATGCGAAGGAAGAGCAGGAGCGAGCACGAGCCGAGTCAGAATCGCAACAGAAAAATGCGAAGGAAGAGCAGGAGCGAGCACGAGCCGAGTCAGAATCACAGCAGGAAAATGCGAAGGATGATTACGAAGAGCAGGGTGAGAATGCATCTGAAAACCTACGGGACAAATCCGAAGAGGAATATGATTACAGCGAAATTTTTCAGCAATTACAACAGAAGGAAGAAGGAGAAAAGGATCGAGATTATGCGATTAAACTGTATCAGTTCCTGGAACAGGTAATCAGCAGAAAAGATCAGATCAGCCTGAATAATCTTGTAAATCTGCTGTGTGATCCTCATTGTAGAAGCCTTATAAACAAAGTTGAATACTTTCTGCCAGTACTGAAATACATTGAAAAGTCAGGGATGAAGGAAATTCTTGAAAAGACGATACTTCCTTTTATTGATAACGTAGAATTACAGCAGATGATGACAAAAGAAGAAAGTAATCGGGATCAGAATGTATGGAATCTTCTGTTCGAACTTGGGAAGACCATTGATGAGATGGCGAGAAAAGAAGGCTCAGTGGAGTCCGAAAAATGGAAGCAATTATTCTCATCGGAGAAATATCGTAGCTTTTTGAATGAAGAAGCATATCTGAAGAAATTCCTTTCCTATCTGAAATCCAAGCGGGAACTGGATCTGGACAATAAAAGAAATATTTATAGAGAGATACTTACAATTGTGGATGGTGATGAGCTTAAGCGGCTAATCACGCAGGAATTGGAACGGTCAGAGGATTATTGGAAGAAAGACACAATCATAAAATTATATCATCAGACCGAGCGTATAGTAACTGAAGATGGTGCAAATTTTACGGATGTATGGAAAAGATTGTTTTCTTCAACAACTATTCTAATGGTACTTTCAGATCTGGATTTTCTACATCAATACTGTAATTATATTTTGAACAGACCATACGCGCTTTCGATAAAACAGACGATCACGCTGGCACTCAGGCAGATGAACTTTAGTTCCGAAGGGCAAAATCTACTGCTTTCTCTGCAGGCAAAATTAGATGATCAGCAGCATTGGGAAAGAGAAAAACTGATTCAGGAATTTTTAGATTATGCAAATAAAATATATCAGGACGTACAGACACGAAATACGATTTTATCATGGAATTACCTGTTTACAAGGGAGCGCTATGCCGAAATTTTGCATTATGCGGATGTCCTGGTTCGTTTTACTGAGCTTGCAAAGAGTTTTCAGAACATCAATCGTGAAATTTGGGAGTATTTTATAGATGTGACCAATCTTAGCAAACAGGATCCAAATTATGACCAGATTACCAAAGTGCTGAAAGAAAAGCATCAAAATGCATCCATTTTTAAATACGAGCGCCCTAATAAAAATCTGTCAATTGGAGATGTGGAAAAGGTACTGTATGGTGGAACAGGAGCTTCATATCTAAGTCAGGCACATTTCCAGAATCATACAGCAGAAAATAGAAAACGTACGCATAAAGGTACACGTCCCGTTTTATCGTGGTTCAGTGTTTTGGTTGCATTATCTGTATTATTTGGATCTGCAAAATGGTTCGGTCGTACTTCAGGTTCTTACCCGCAGAGTCCGATACCAATTCAAACCTTTGAGCCTGTGACAAATCCATCGCAGGTGGAATCTCTTTTTCAGCAGTGGAGACAGAATGAGAGTTCTGAAAGTTCTGAAAGCTCAGAGGATACAGAGAATACACAGGAAATGATTGGTGAGGAAAATGCTTCAATTGATCAGTCGGAGTACAAAAATAGCTATCGGGCAACTTTATCAGCATTGGCAAATATCGATGTAAATGGCGATGGAAAAACAGATAAAATCAGTATAGCGGATCATATGATTACTTTGACACTTACAGGCACTTCGTCTTCGAAATCCCTTGCAAAGCGTACTTTTGATGCACATGCATCACTGATCGTATGCGGTAAAAAAGGTGTCAAAACAGTGGTTGTACGTTCCAGTCAGTCACAGAACACAACAAAGTATACCAGGTATTGGAAATACTATGCGTTGAGTGGGACAGGGTATGAATTGCAACAGACGATGGAGGAGTCATACGACGATAGTACAGGGGAATATGTAACAGTAGTTGCACAGACAGATACCGGAGAAAAGCAGGAGTACAGAGATGCTGACAGTACACGCAGCAGTTCACCTAGACATGATAAGAAAAGTGTCTGGTATGATGATAACAAAGATGGATTTACTCTTTTTTACGAATAAATGCATCTTTTACGAATAAATGTTATAGCATCCGTGAGGTCTAAATCACAGCAGTTTTATAATGAAATAAGGGTAGTAATAGTAAAATAGTAGAATTATACCGCATTCCTGAAATGCCAGAAGTTTGGTTTCAGGCAATAGCGGTATTTTTTTACTTGTAGGTTTGTATACTTTTAGTATATTTTTACTAGTAGTTTTTTTACTTGCAGAAAGTATTTGTCAAAACAACAAGAAAGTGCATAGTCATAAACTTTTGTAGTTACCTTTTTTTATAAATAAATGAAATAAAGTATTTACAAATACTAAATAACGTAGTAAGATAGAGGCATCTTAAAAATCTAAATTCTAATCTTGAATCAGAGTACTGATTCAATCAGGCTGATTAGCCAACGTTTCCAATTGATTGATACAAAAAAAATAGTAGTAATAAAGCAACCAGATAGGAGGAAAGAAAATGGATGGAGTCATTGACCACTATGGCAAGGCAATTGTTGCACTGGTAGGAGTCATTGCGGTTGTAGCGATTATGTCTGTTGTGGTGGTAAATGTAAAGACCAAGACAACATCGGCTGTGGATAATATGAATATGGACACATATGAACAGCAGATACAGGAATCTTTACAATAGGCAGCAAGGAAAGGCGGCGGACAGATGGAATCTGATGTCGAAATACAGATGAAAAAATATGCAAAAGAACTATTTAGTGAAATTAGTGGAGAGATTGCAAATGAAGATATCACGGATATTGAGTGGGATGGATATTGTCTGTGGATCAGAGATCTGAAACGTGGAACCTATTATTCAACGAAAAAACTTTCAGAGACATATGTTGAAAACCTGTCTATCCGGCTTTCTAATATAATGAATGTTAATTTTAACAGGTTTGAGCCAGTTCTGGAGGCAAATACAAAAGATTTGAGGATTTCGATCTGGCATGAAAGTATTGCCGGCAGAAAAAGTCTGGCAATTCGTAAAATACCACTATATCTGAGATTCGATCATGATATGCTCCTGGAGCAGGAATATTGTCCGGTACAGATTCTCAATCTGCTGGAAAATTGCGTGATTTCTCACTTTAACAGCATTATAGGAGGACAGCCAAGTGCTGGAAAGACCGAATTGTTGAAGTATCTGTCTACATTTATACCGGAAAATGAGAAAGTTGGAACATATGAGGACAACAGGGAGATTCATTATCGTGAAATCAATCCCGGTCGAAAGTGCGTGGAAGTACAGGTAAATCAGAAGTTTCACTATGCAGATGCCATCAGGGCAGGACTGCGGCACAATATTGAGTGGGTACTTTTGTCTGAATCGAGGGGACCGGAAGTGGTCGACCTGCTCAATACTCTTTCTACGGGTGGATACTGTATGACTACGATCCATCTGGACCGGGTACGGGAATTACCTGACAGAATGTATAATATGCTGGGTGAATGCAATGTGGCTGATAGATTCATAAACAGTATTTATAAATATATTGATGTTGCTATTATTGTAGAATGTGACAGAGATATGCACAGGAAGATTAGTGAAGTTGGATTTTTCTATCGTGAACAACAGAAGAATTACTGTCACCTGCTTTATGCAGATGGTGAGTTCACCAGCGAACCTCTGCCAGCACAGATTCGTGACAAGTTCTATAAATATGGAATTACGAATCCATTTTGTCGCGGAAATGCACAACATGGTGAAAAGAAAAGAGGGGAAGTGCAGAAGTGAAAAGTATGGGATCTTTCCATAAGCTCAAGACTGAAATTGAAGGATATGGATACTCCTATTCACTTAAGAACTATCTGAAAACAATGATCACAGTGATGATTTTGACTGGATCATGTGGAGTGCTATATCAATTACAGCCTTTATATTACCTGCTGATACTTGCAGTTTGTGTTATGACAGTACCAGCTATGGTCAGAAGGCAGTTTTTGTTTTTGTCAGCGCAGAAACATTTTAACAGTATTGATGTATATCTCCATCAGATGGCATTTTCATTTCAGAGAAAGCCGAAGATACAGTTGGCTTTGTGGGATACGCTCGAGGTGGCAGATAAAGATCTGGCAGAGTGTCTGCGCAAGGCGATTAATGTAATTGGGGAGAGTACAGGTAAAAATCCATATCAGGAGGCTTTTCAGATCGTAGAAAAGGAGTATGGGTGTGAAAGAGTACGTGCACTGCATCAGTTTATGCTGAGGGTCGAGGAAAGTGGAGGACAGTATCAGAATTCGTTGAATGTACTGATAGAAGATATGAATCACTGGATTGAGAGAACGTATCAGATGCAAAAGGATAGAAAAATTATCAAAAGAGACAGTGTGATTGGTATTGTACTGAGCCTATTCGTCGGTGCATTTTCAGTCATACTTGGATTTGTGATGAAGCAGGAAACAATCGGCATTCGTATGGAAATTACCTCAAATCAGATGTATCAGATCGTAACAACAGTATTTCTACTTTTTCTGACAGGGTATTTTATCTATGTACAGTCTGGTTATCAGAAGGACTGGGGGGAAGCTGGTATACGAAGCGATCAGCGAATTATGCGGGATTATAAAATCGGATATGAACAGACGACAGGGCAGATCAGAAGGAAATACTGGTATGTCAGTGCTAGTCTTCTAGCGGTGAGTCTGCTCCTTTGTTATTGCGGGCTCTATCTATACGGGTGTGGTATTGCGGGGGTGTTTCTCTATAGTCTGCGAATGCCAGAAAGGAATAAAAGAATTGCCAGAAAACGGGTGAGACATGAAGTGCAGACAGCATTTTCCCGCTGGTTAAGGAACGTGGCATTGAATCTTCAGTATCAGACATTACAGATGGCAGTCTGTGATACCTATGAGGAGGCGCCTGTAATTCTGAAAGATTCACTAAAACGTTTTATTCTTGAAATACATGAAAATCCAGCATCGGTGACGCCATATTATAACTTCTGCTCAGAATTTCATATTATGGAGATATCCTCGACAGTAAAAATGTTATATGCGTTGGAAGATACACAGCTGGCGGATATGGACAAAAATATTAATAGGCTGATCAAAAGAAATTATGTACTACTGGCGAAAAATGAACAGCAGGAAGATGAATCGAGATTGAGTATTTTGCGGTTTATGGAGTACATTCCGATGATGGCAGCTTCTCTAAAACTAATGCTCGATATTGTGTTACTGCTGGATGTCGCCTTTTGAAATGTAAAAGGAACAGAAATAATCAATGCAATGTATGGACGGGAAAAGGAAATTAAAAATCCAAAACCCAGGCAAAAGCAGAATGCAAGGTTCGGACAAAAGATTGGGACAAAAGATTGGGACAAAAGATTGGGACAAAAAGATCCGGACAAAAAGATCCGACAAAAAAGGTTCGGACAAAAGATTCGAACAAAAGATTGGGACACAAGATTCGGGCAAAAAGATCCGGCAAAAAAGTTCGGGCAAAAAGGATTGGACACAAATGTAAATGCAGGACAGGAGGAAAGAAAATAGAAACAATTATAGAAGAATTTGGACAGGTTGTAACAGGAATGCTGATGGTAAATGGATCGTTATCTTTAGTCGGAATTGTTCTGATTAAACTTTTGAAGGTGTTATAGTGTTATAGATCCTAAGAATAAAAGAAAAGAGGGGGAAAATGGAAGAGGTACTGGAGGAATATGGAAATACAGGGATTGCGATCATTTCAGTATCTGTAGTATTGTTGCTGATGCAGTTCACTCTGTCGCAACTGGAAACTATTGTACGAATTTTTATCAACAGCCTGTTCTTGTAGAGGACACAAAAATATGAAAATAACAATAGAAAGTGCAGTATATCTGATCATATTTGCATTGATCAGCTTTATCTCCATTGAATTTATTGGACTGAACAAAAGGGTAAATGATGCAAATGCACTGATACAGTTCGCAGCTGATTATTTTGAGGTTCATGGACATAGCGCAGAGGCTGATCAGATCGTGAAATCACGGGCAGAAGAGGAAAATATGGAAATTACCTGGAGTCTTTCTGAACAGACAGCAGATTATGAGTATTGGAATATTATAGTAACGTATCAGGCAGGAATCGGAATGCTTGGTATTAAAAAGACCAGTCAGTTGAAAGGATTTGGAAAGACAATAGCAGCTTTGACAACAACAGAAAAATTACTAATGCACTTAGAAATCGATGGAACAACAGGAAGAATGAGGCAGGCGGGTGAGAGCAGGAGTTGAGAACACTGATAAGTGGAAGCGGATTGCTTATTGGACTGGTGCTGACAATTGCCATACATATGATTATTATCAATCAGAATATTAGAAACACAGAGGTCAGTAACGGATTGGATATGGCAATGGAAGTTTCCATGGAACAACTTGCGTCCCAGTATCGCCAGGGGATTTGGGATGATAACAGCCAGGAACAGATGATAAATGATTTTATGAGCCAGCTAATGGAAAATTTGGCAAACAGAATTCAGTCTGATGGCTCTGTATCCGCAGGCCTTCTTTATGCAGATCTTAAGAAAGGAATCATTAGTGTCTGTGTCAAAGAAGAATTTTCATATCATTTATTTGGAAAAAGCGGAATTTGTGAAAAGGTCAGAACATACCGTTTCATGGATGAACTCTGACACAGATAGTTAAAATGGAATTTGAAATTAAAGTGCAATGAAATTAAAAATGCAATGCAATTAAAATGTAAGAAATTAAAAATGTAATGAAAGTAAGATTATCATAATAGACTTTTAAAAATAAACGAAATAAAAAGACCTTTTCGGATGGTATGTCACCCCGCACAGTCAGGCTATAAATCTGACTGCCGGGTCATACAGACATCCGAAAAGGTCTTTTTACATTTCTTTTTGTAATTCTTTATTCTTCGTCTTCCGATTCTGTTTCAACAGGAAGCAGACAAAGGCGTACGGATTTGATCCTCTTGTTGACAGTCGAAATAACTGTCAGTCGGTATCCGGGTTCTTCAATAAATTCATTGACAGCTGGAAGACGGTCAAGTCGTTCGATGATATAGCCACCAATCGAATCATAGTCTTCCGAATTGATCTTCAGATCCAACAGTTCATTAATATCATCAAGTTTGGTAGAACCATCAAGCAGATATTCGGTATCGCTGATCTTCTGAATCAGGTCTCTTTCATCTTCATCGTATTCATCACGGATCTCACCGACGATTTCTTCCAGAAGATCTTCTAGAGTGATCATTCCGACGGTGGAACCATATTCATCCATGACAATGGTTACATTTGTGGATGTCTTACGTAATTCCTGCATCAGTTCTGATGTATTTTTGTATTCATATGTAAAATAAGGCTTTCGAAGAATATCACGAATATTAAAATCATCATGAGAATCAAATAAAAGCAGATCTTTTACATTAATAATACCAATTACATTATCTACAGAATTTTCATAAATTGGAATACGGGTATATTTTTCATCCCGGAAAATTTCCAGAATTTCATTATAGGAGCTGTTAACATCGGCAAGTGTCATATCGATTCTTGGAATCATGATATCTTTTGCCTGGGAATCTCCAAAGTCGAACAGATTATTAATAATTCTTTTCTCTTCGCTTTCGATCACACCATCTTCATGGCTTACCTCAACAATAGTTCTGAGCTCTTTTTCTGTGATTACATTCTTCTTTTTATTCGGATCGATATGAAAGATCTTCATAGAGACCAGTGATAATTTATCAATAATAAAAATCAAAGGTGTGAATATAATCATAATAAAGGAAATAATTCGCGCATAAGAAAGGGCGATCTTGTCTGCATGCATTGTTGCAGCTGTCTTAGGTGTTATTTCACCGAAAATCAGGACCAGAATGGTCAGGATACCGGTTGCAAATCCGGTTGCTGCATTTCCCCAGATACTAATTACAAATGTGGTAGCTAATGAGGATGCTGTGATGTTGACAATGTTATTTCCAATTAGAATTGCACTTAACATTTTGCTCGACTGGGCAAGAATGTCAGATACGATTTTGGCTCTTTTATTTCCAGCTTCTACGAGGGAACGAATGTGAATATGGTTCACTGTCGTAAAAGCGGTCTCTGCTGATGAGAAAAAAGCGGAAAGAATTAATAGAATTAAAATTACAATAAGTTGAACGGCACTACTGGGGTCCAAAAAAATCATCTCCTGTTTCGTTTAATATTTTTACTGAGTTATATCAAAGTGTACAATATAACAGGCATTGTGTCAATCTTCTAATTGCAGAGTATTGCCTCTTTTTATATAATTATGCGGATCGACATCTGTGTGGAACAGCCAGTGAGGTGGAAAGGCAGGTCAGATAAGAAAATTTCAGACAGGACAAATTATCAAAATCCGATTCAATGCGAATATTCATGTACTGCCAGGAATAGATATATTATATATATATGTAATAGTTTTTTGAAAGAAAAAGATAAGGAGAGGTGGAAATGTCGGTAAAAGTCGTTGATTTACTTAAAGTTTTGCTCGTTACATATATTATTACAGGAATCATGCTGGTTCTACTGGCGGCGGGACTTTATAAGATGCAGTTTTCAAAATCACAGATAAATATAGGAATTATGGTCATATATGCATTTTCTGCGATTGCAGGTGGCTACATCATCGGGAAAAAGAAAAAAAGCAGGAGACTGGTATGGGGCGTTATACTCGGCGTATTATATTTTGTGATTCTGTCAGTAGTTTCTTTTGCAATCAACAAGGGATTATATGCAGATGTCAATGCAGCGATCCGTGCAGCAGTTATCTGTATCGCAGGTGGTGCTGTTGGTGGTATGATCAGTTAATGAAAGAATAATGGATAGAATTTTGCCCGTTTCGATCAGCTGATATCGAGATGGGCAAATTTTATGGTCTGCGATAGCCAGATCTTTTATAAAAAATAAATCTGCAAATTTAGTAAAAAAATAAAAGGATATTTAAAAAAAATGTAGAATAATATAATATGGGTATTTCTTAACTTATTAACCAGACTACACTATAACGGTTCCATTAGCTGAAAAAAGGGGTGGCTGACATGAATAATATAAGAGAAGATCAGGAAAAAAGAGAACATGAGTTTTTCTGCCAGTATGCAGCTTTTAGCGATGAATCGCAGGGCAGGGACAGACAGGAAGAACCGTGTTCCATGAGAACGATATACCAGAGAGACAGAGATAGAATTCTGCACTGCAAGTCATTTCGCAGACTGAAACATAAAACACAGGTGTTTCTCGCACCGGAGGGAGATCACTACCGGACGAGACTGACGCATACATTGGAAGTTGCACAGATAGCCAGGAGCATTGCAAGGGCACTTCGACTGAACGAAGATCTTACAGAGGCAATCGCACTGGGACATGATCTGGGACATACTCCATTTGGGCATGCAGGAGAGAAAGTACTGAATGAAGTCTGTGAACTGGGTTTCAGTCATTACAGGCAGAGCATCAGAGTAGTGGAATTTCTGGAAAAGGACGGAATGGGACTGAATCTGACAAAAGAAGTGAGAGATGGAATCCTGAATCACAGAATCTCTGGAAATCCATCGACGCTTGAAGGTAAAATTGTGCGTCTATCTGATAAAATCGCATATATTAATCATGATATCGATGATGGTATCCGGGCAAGGATCATGTGTGAAGCAGATATTCCGCGGAAATTCACAGATGTCCTGGGAGATACGACCAAGAAAAGACTGAACACTTTGATCAGTGATATTATCCGAATGAGCTATGACAGACCGGAGATCAAAATGTCAGAGGAAGTTGAGAAAGCAATGAAGGGGCTTAGAGAGTTCATGTTCGATCATCTTTATTTTAATCAGACTGCAAAGTGTGAAGAAAAGAAAGTACAGAAGCTGATCAGTGAACTATATCAGTATTACATAATGAATACAGAGGAACTTCCTGATAATTATTACAGATATATAACGGAACTTGATCAGGCTCCGGAGCGTGTCGTCTGTGATTATATAGCAGGAATGAGCGACCAGTATTCAATCGCAAGATTTCAGGACATATTTGTACCAAAGTCCTGGAAGGGGTAAAGGAAACTGCAGAGGATGCAGAGAACTTTTATTTATAGAAATGGAGATTGTGATGTATTATCCAGATGAATTAATAGAGGAGATCCGTTCGAGAAATGATATTGTGGACGTGATTTCAGGGTATGTGAAGCTCCAGAAAAAAGGAAGTTCTTATTTTGGACTCTGTCCATTTCATAATGAAAAATCACCATCGTTTTCTGTTGCACCGAATAAGCAGATGTATTACTGCTTCGGTTGTGGCGCAGGTGGCAATGTCATTACTTTTATTATGGAATATGAAAATTACACGTTCGTGGAAGCGATTAAGCTGCTTGCAGAACGTGCTGGAATTGAACTTCCGGAGGCTGAATATTCCCAGCAGAACAGAAAAGAATATGATTTTAAAACAAAATTATTCGAAGTGAATAAACTGGCAGCTACTTATTTCTGGCATCAGTTAAAGTCAGAAAATGGTAAAAAAGGAATGGAATATCTTGTCGGTCGTGGATTGAGCGAAGAAACGATTAATAAATTCGGACTTGGTTATTCTAATATGTACAGTGATGATTTATACAAATTTATGAAGAGTCGTGGATACACCGATGATGTGCTGAAAGAATCCGGACTTTTCTCCTATGATAAAGATATTCATGATAAGTTCTGGAACAGGGTCATGTTCCCAATCATGAATGTCAACAACAAGGTTATTGGTTTCGGTGGTCGTGTAATGGGCGATGGAAAACCAAAATATCTGAACTCACCAGAAACAAAACTGTTCGATAAAAGCCGTAATCTGTATGGATTAAATGTGGCTCGTACTTCAAGAAAACCGAACCTGATTATTTGTGAAGGCTATATGGATGTGATTTCTCTGCACCAGGCTGGATTTAATCAGGCTGTGGCTTCTCTGGGAACGGCACTTACATCGGGACAGGCCAGCCTGATGAAACGGTATACAGATGAGGTACTGATTACATATGATAGCGATGGAGCCGGTGTGAAAGCAGCACTGAGAGCGATTCCAATTTTAAAGGCCGCTGGTCTGACAACCAGAGTCATTAATATGGAGCCGTATAAAGATCCGGATGAATTCATTAAGGGACTTGGAGCGGAGGCTTTCCAGGAAAGAATCGATAAGGCAATGAACAGCTTTATGTATGAAATCAAAGCAATGCAGAAAGACTATGATTTAAAGGATCCGGAAAGCAAAACAAAGTTCTTTTCAGAAATTGCAAAAAAAATCGTGGAATTTCCGGAAGAACTTGAGCGAAATAATTACATCGAGGCTGTGGCAGCAGAATATATGATCTCTGGAGACAGTTTGAAAAAGATGGTATCTAATTATGGAAACCGGGTTGGTATCGTACGTGAGGCGCAGCCACAAAGAAGGACAACCAGTCATAGAACGGAGAAGGAAGATGGTGTCAAAAAGGCACAGAAGATCTTACTGACCTGGATGATTGATGACCTGAATCTGTTTGCAAAAGTCAGTCAGGTAATTAAGCCTGAGGATTTTATTGAACCCTTGTATCAGCAGGTAGCGAAAAAGCTTTATGAACAGCTTGCAACAGGCAGTGTAAATCCGGCAGCTATTTTAAATAATTATGAGAGCGAAGAAGAACATAAGGAAGTTGCAGCATTGTTCAATTCGGAACTCAGTGATGAACTGAGTGATGCCGAAAGAAATAAGGCATTGAATGAGACGGTTATGAAAGTCAAAAAGAACAGTCTCGACTATAGAAGCAAGAATATTACTGATATTTCAGAGTTACAGGAAATAGTCAGGGAACAGAAATTATTACAACAAATTCATATAGATTTGTAATGATATTAAAAAAACAGGATAAAATATTGATATCTATGGAAGGATGGACAAAGATGGCTAAGAAAGATAAAGTTACAGAAGAAGGTATGGAATTAGAAGTGAATACGGCGGCAAAGGCGGAGGAAAAGAAACCTGCTAAAAAGACTGCTAAAAAGTCATCCAAGAAAGGTGAAGAAGTCAAAGAAGGCGAAGAAAATCAGGAAATGACTCTGGCAGAAAAGTTCGATGAAAAATGTAAGAATCTTCTTGCAATCGCCAAAAAGAAAAAGAACGTTCTGGATTATCAGGAAATTATCAATTCATTTAATGACAGTGAATTTGATGCAGATAAAGTTGAGAAAGTATTCGATTTCCTTGAAGCGAACAATGTCGATGTAAAGGTATCAGAAGATCAGAGTGATGATGATGAGATCATGCTCGACAACGAAGAAGAAATCGATATTGAAAAGATCGATTTATCAGTTCCTGATGGCGTCAGCATTGAAGATCCAGTCAGAATGTATTTAAAGGAAATTGGTAAAGTACCTCTTTTAAGTGCAGAAGAAGAAATCAATCTTGCCAAAAGAATGGAAAATGGTGATGAAGAAGCCAAGAAACGTCTTGCAGAAGCCAACTTACGTCTGGTAGTCAGCATTGCAAAACGTTATGTTGGACGTGGTATGTTATTCCTCGATCTGATTCAGGAAGGTAATCTTGGTCTTATCAAAGCTGTTGAAAAATTTGATTACAGCAAGGGATATAAATTCAGTACGTATGCAACATGGTGGATCAGACAGGCTATTACAAGAGCAATTGCTGATCAGGCAAGAACAATTCGTATTCCTGTTCATATGGTTGAAACAATCAACAAACTTCTCAGAGTATCCAGACAGTTATTACAGGAACTTGGTCGTGAACCATTCCCAGAAGAAATTGCTGAAGTAATGGATATTCCAGTTGAAAGAGTTAGAGAAATCCAGAAGATCTCTCAGGAACCAGTGTCTCTTGAAACACCTATTGGTGAAGAGGAAGACAGCCATCTTGGAGATTTCATTCAGGATGATAACGTACCAGTTCCTGCAGACGAAGCTGCATTTACACTGTTAAAAGAACAGCTTGTAGAAGTACTGTCTACTCTTACAGAAAGAGAACAGAAAGTATTAAGACTTCGTTTTGGTCTTGATGACGGTCGTGCAAGAACGCTTGAAGAAGTAGGAAAAGAATTTAATGTAACCAGAGAACGTATCAGACAGATTGAAGCAAAGGCACTTAGAAAGCTCCGTCATCCAAGCAGAAGCCGTAAGCTCAAGGATTATCTGGATTAATTATCATGGAAAATATCAAATTATCAAAAAGACTGCTAAACGTTGCAGAAATGATCACACCAGGTGGAGTTGTGGCAGACATTGGTACCGATCATGGATATCTGCCAATCTACCTTTCCCAGCAGAAACTTGCTGACAGGGTCATTGCTATGGATGTGAACAAAGGCCCTCTGGAAAAAGCATGCACGAATATCGCGGCTTGTAATCTGGAAAGTCAGATAGAGACAAGATTGTCGGACGGATTGGACAAGCTTGAACCTGGTGAAGCAGACACGATTACGATCTGTGGCATGGGTGGAAGACTGATCTGTAAGATACTCGAGGTCGGTAAAAATGTTGCACATGCTGCACAGGAGCTGATTTTATCACCACAGTCTGAAATTATGCAGTTCCGTGAATATATATCTGAAAATGGATTTGGAATCAGGGAAGAGCGTATGGTCTATGAAGAGGGAAAATATTATTTTATTTTTCATGTTTCTAGTGAGACAGGGGATACAAAAGCTGGTGTGAAAAGTGATGCAACAGCAAAAACAGCAGAAGAACAGGCAGTATATCTTCGCTATGGCCGTTATATGCTCGAAAAGAAAGATCAAGTTTTAAAAGCATTTATGGAAAAAGAACTTAAAAAGTTCAGAAATGTCAGGGCAAATGTTGCATCCTGTGAATCAGCGAATGCAGAGGAGCGTCTGGCTGAAATTGATTATGAAATGAAATGTATTGAAGAAGGTTTAAAATACTATGACAGGTAATGAAATCATACATAAACTGGAGAAACTCAGTCCACGTGAATACGCGTGTGACTGGGATAATGTCGGCCTTATGGCTGGGGATGCCAGCAGAGAAGTAAAAAAGATTCTGGTCACCCTGGATGTGGATGATGCAGCCATTGACAGAGCAATCGCATGTAAAGCAGATATGATCGTTAGTCATCATCCCTTTATATTTGGAAAGCTGAACAGGGTCGTTGCAAATGATCTGACAGGTGGGCGCGTGCTCAGAGTAATTGAAAATCATATCAGTGTCTATTCTATGCATACGAACTTTGATGTTAAGGGTGGCATGGCAGAGCTTGCGGCAGATAAAATTGGATTGATAGATGGAACATGTCTGGAAGAAGTCTATGCGGGAGAAGGGATTGGCCGTGTTGGAGATGTGAAAGAGACATGGACGGCTGGAGCCTGGGCTACAAAGGTAAAAGAAATATTTGGCCTTCCACATGTGACATTTTTTGGGGATGAGAATGCAGAAATCAAAAGAGTTGCAATCTGTCCTGGCTCAGGAAAAGATGAAATTCCGGCAGCAATTCAAAAAGGTGCTCAGCTTCTGATTACAGGAGATATTGGTCACCATGCTGGAATTGATGCTGTAGCACAGAAACTCAATATTATTGATGCCGGACATTATGGAATTGAACATATTTTTATCGGTTTTATCGCGGAGTATTTAAAAAATCATTGTGAAAATGTTGAAATAGTACAGATGGAGAAAAAAATTCCATATACTATATTATAGCAAAAATACAGATGGGATTTTTAACAGACAACAGAAATGGGGTATTCATATGACACTTTTAGAGTTAGCCAAACAGGAACAGGTGAATTATCAGGAAGATATTATTCTTGCAAAGGTAAATGGCAAGTTAAAGGAACTCAATTCTTCTGAAATTACAGATCAGGATGTAGAATTTATAACAACTGGTTCTAAAATCGGAAATGATGTGTATAAGAGAAGTGTAACACTGCTGATGTTATATGCAGTTTATCAGGTTGCAGAAAAAGATAGTATCAAAAAGATCAAAGTACAGTATTCCATCAGTAAGGGACTGTATTGTGATATGGAAGCAGATTTTAAATTGGATGAAACATTTCTTCAAAAAGTAAAAGAAAAAATGCTTGAGACAGTAAAAAAAGATCTGCCGATCAACAAGTCTTCTGTTAGTACTGATGAAGCAATTTCCCGCTTTGAAAAGCATGGAATGATGGATAAAGTGAAGCTCTTTAAATACAGAAGAAGTTCTTTAGTCAATATTTATGATATTGATGGATTTGAAGATTATTATTATGGATATATGGCTCCATCTACGGGACTGTTAAAGTATTTCGATCTCTTTTTATATGATGCAGGTTTTGTTTTACAGCTTCCAGTTCGGTTGGCGCCGGATCAGGTACCGGAATTCAAGCCTCAGCAGAAGTTATTTAATGTGTTAAAACAATCTACAGAATGGGCAAATATGCTTGATGTAGATACAGTTGGAGCACTCAATGACTGCATTGCAAATGGTGGTATTGAAGAACTTATGCTGGTACAGGAAGCACTACAGGAACAAAAGATTGCAGAAATTGCAAGACAGATTGCTGCACAACCAGAAAAGAAATTTGTTATGATCGCTGGTCCATCTTCGTCAGGCAAGACAACATTTTCACACAGATTGTCAGTACAGCTTCGTGCGTGTGGTCTGAAGCCACATCCAATTGGAGTCGATGATTATTTTGTGGAAAGAGAAATGACACCAGTCGATGAGAATGGGGAACTGGATTTTGAGAATCTGCACGCCATAGATCTGGAATTATTCAACAGACAGATGACAGATCTTCTTGCTGGAAAAGAAGTCGAAATTCCATCATTTAATTTTAAGCTTGGTAAAAAAGAGTATAAGGGAAATTATAAAAAACTTGGAAAAGATGATATCCTCGTTATTGAAGGCATACATTGCCTGAATGATGAAATGTCCTATTCACTTCCAAAAGAAAGTAAATTTAAGATTTATATCAGTGCACTGACACAGCTGAATGTCGATGAACACAACAGAGTTGCAACAACGGATGGACGTCTGATCAGACGTATGGTAAGAGATGCAAGAACCAGAGGTGCATCTGCACAGCGTACACTCGGAATGTGGTCATCTGTCAGACGTGGAGAGGAGAAGAATATTTTCCCATTCCAGGAAGAAGCGGATGTTATGTTCAATTCTGCACTGGTACATGAACTGGCTGTGTTAAAGCCATATGCGGAACCTATTTTGTTCTCTATTGGCAAGGATGAACCTGAATATCAGGAAGCAAAACGCCTGCTCAAGTTCCTTGATTATTTCCTGGCATGTGGAAGTGACAATATTCCGTTCAATTCCATTTTAAGAGAATTTGTTGGTGGTGGATGTTTTAATATCTAATAATTCGTGAATGCTAGAGTGCATTATTTATCGGATATAATATAAAAAAAGTGTAGCTGCAAAATGCAGTTACACTTTTTTTGTTGAAATATAAGTAAATAGGGCTGTGGCGAGTCAATCATTGTTTTGATTAGTTCGTTGTGTGAATTTCCTTTGTATCTACGTTCGTGTTCCACTGCAGGAAACCAGGTCCACTGTAGGCAATGATCGTACCATCCTGATCGGTTCTAAGCGTCTGGATCTTGTGAGCTGTCAGACGGTTCAGAATTTTATCGGTCGGATGTCCGTAATCATTATCTGCGCCGACACTAATGACAGCAAAGGATGGATTGACAGCGTTTAAAAGAGCTTCTGAAGTGGAGCCGGAACTGCCATGATGACTGACCATGTAAACATCTGCATCCAGAGTTTCGCCTGTTTTAATCATATCACTTTCCGCTTTTGTACCAGCATCGCCAAGAATTAGAAAACTGTGATTTCCATCTGACAGACGGAGACCAACGGAATTATTATTTTCGTCATCATAGGTGTAGCTGACAGGATTAACGATTTCAAAAGAAGAAAGTCCCAGCGTAAAGGAATCTCCAATGGATGGATAATAGGGCTGGTACTGTCGTTCATCCATAATAGAAACATAGGATTTGTAGGGCTTGGTATCAGCTTGATAATCGGGAGCGATGACAGTTCCTACATCAAAATTGTGGAGAACACCAACGATTCCACTGAGATGATCAGCATCATAATGGGAAACCACAACATAATCAAGAGAGGTGATCCCGAGATCGGTCAAATAACTGACAACTAAGGAGGAGTGTTTATTGTCTCCACCGTCAATTAGCATATAATGACCATTTGACTGTGCAAGTACACAGTTTCCCTGTCCAACATTGAGAAATGTAACACTGAGGGTAGTGTTGTCAGGGGTATCGTCGCTGATATTGATTTTCTGGGCAGTTTCATTTTTATTGAAAAATGGCAGATACGGGGCGAGATAGTCCCGGGCAAAAAATACTGCAAGAAGCACAAGAATTGCGATTAAGAAAGGAGCTGGACGTTTGGAACGTCTTGAGCTCCTGATTAAATGATTCATAAGTCTTTTTTCATCTTTATTCATATTATTTCTCTTCCTGTATGTAATAATTCTTCTGGTAATTGTATTTACGAAACAGCTATATTATACAGGAAATGGTAAAAATCGTATATAGTAAATATTTCCACCATCGCCAGTCAGCAACTAGCGATGAATGGTATAATTCTCATTTGTCAGGACGGTAATGGCTGAATTCATCGAATCCTGTTCATAAAATTCAATTCGTAATACACCCTGTTCAAATTCCCTGTTGTGAACAATTCCGATATTTTTGATACTGATATGGTTCGTTGCCAAAAGTGTGGCAATGCGTGCAATGGCGCCCTCTGTATCAATAATATCACAGGTAATACGATACTGTGGCTTATCAACACCGTTGGAAGTGTCATTGATGGAATTGCGGTATTCTCTGGAACGAACGAACATATTGCTGATATAACCGTTCTGATGTGCACTAAGATTCGTTTCGATGGCGGTTAATGAGGTAATGTAATCCCGTAAGAGCGATAAAATGGAGTCGGTATTTGTCATGCAGATCTGTTCCCACATTTCTGGAGAAGATGACGCAATACGGGTGATGTCCTTGAATCCACCAGCAGCGAGCAGCTTCATCAGCTGATCCGGACTATCGGAATCCTGAACCAGATTTACAAGGCTGGAAGCGATTAGATGTGGAAGATGGCTGATACCTGCAACGGAATAATCATGTTTGTTGTAATCCACGACGACCGGAATCGCACCTGTCTCTTTGACAAGGGCGATGTATTCGTTCAATTGTTGACCAGTGGTCTGGGCGGTCGGTGTGATCGCATAGTAGGCATTTTCAAGGAGGTACGCATTAGAATTGGCGTATCCTGTCTTTTCTGAACCGGCCATTGGATGACCACCTATAAAATTTGCTTCCATATGTAATTCCTGCACGGTTTTATGAATATATCCTTTCACACTTCCGACATCTGTAATGATGCAGGTTGGCTTGATCAGCTCTTTTAACTGTGCAAGATATTTGGAGTTATAAGCGACCGGTGTGCAAAGAAAGATATAGTCACAACTGGAAAATGTATGATCCACACTTGGTGCAATGATGTCTATGGTTCCATCTTCTTTTGCTTCCAGCAGTGGCTGTTGACTTCTATTAAATGCAGTGATTTTGCAATCTGGATTTTTCTGTTTTAAGATTCGGGCAATTGAACCACCAATGAGTCCCAGTCCAATAAAACCAATGTTCAAATTTTTCACAATTTCCTCTTTCTGAGTCCATAAGAAATGCTCATTTGTATTTGGTAGTACGTTTGTTTGTTATTTGACTATTTCATTATTGTATCTTTCCGTAGAAAAAAAGTCAATACTATGACACTTTAAAGTGAGAAAAACAGCTTACAAATATTTAGTTTCCAGTTGTTTTAAGTAGTCGGTGACAGAGCTTTTGTCATAGTGATAACTTGTAAAATGAATCAGGGTGAAATCATGTTCACAAAGTTGCCTACATTCAGTTACGATACTGGTCCAGTTCTCATCTTTGCTGTAATTGATCCGCAAGAGCATAAATGTTTTCGAGCAGAGCAGGGTGAAAAGATAGTAGCGGCATGCATCATCCAGAGAATCCAGAGAGTTGATCAGTTCGATGAACCCAGTGAACTGCTGGAAACGGGAGGCTTTTGTCTGATATTCAAACCGGATACGCGTGCTCAGAAAATTTGGATCCTGTGTATCATATCCATAAGCATATAACGGTGTCGTATCACATAAAAAATCGGAGCTATTACATAGGTACATATCAAAAAATTCATGTGGATAGAATTCGTAAGCTTTGTTGTGTTCGTATTTCTGATTGAATTGAGCAATAAATGTTTCATTTACCGGAGTTGTATGATAAATGGAACCGGATATGTAGTTATTCCGGAGAAAAAAATGAGTCAGTGCATCCTTGCCAGCACGATGGTGGGAGGAGGCCATGGTCGCATCCGTATAAAAAAAGGAATCACCACTGCGGATCACACCGATCTGCGGGTATTTCAGTAGCAGACCAAGATAGTGGGAAAGTGCGGGCAGCATAAGATAGTCTTCGTCACTCATGATCAGTGCATGTGAAGCTGCAGATAAAAGCATGACTTTCCACAGATTTGTGGTAAACCCCAGATTAGTGGATGAACAGTGATAGGTGATGCGCGGATCAGTTCTGGCGAGGGCCTCAATTTCCTGATACTGTTCGGTCTCAACTGTGCTTCCATTATTGGATACAACAAGTTCAATCTCGGTATCATAAGGGATGCGGATAAACTGACGGACTTTTTCTAAGGCAAGGGCTCCTCGATTATAGGAGGGAATACAGATGCTTAAAACCGGATGCCGTTTCCCCCTGTCAGAAGTAGCAGACTTGGTGATCCGCTGATTATGAATTACAGTGATTGCGTCCTGAAAGACAGACAGATCAGTACTGCCAGCACAGACAAGAAATTTCTGTGGCAGAGGTGCAGTCTCTTTTTGTACCAGAAAAGCACATAATTCGCGTAGGGAAGCATACGCTTTCACCGGATGTCTGGAATCCAAAAAAAGTATAAATTCAGGCAGGCAGAAAAGAGATGCAAAAAATGGCATGGTGGTAGTTTTATCTGCAATCAGGTATACAGGACCAAAATGGTCATAGTCAAATAAGCCCTTAAGGCGGGAAAGATCCCATAGATGACAGACAAGACATGGTTCATAACGAACCTTGCTGTTATCGCTTCTTTCGGGTGACATGGAAAAATCCAAAGGCCCATCTATCACCTGTTTTTGTTTATCATAATAATAGTAAATATGATCGCTTACAGGAATAAATTGTAAAGGCAGGTCGTTATAAGATGGAATGCTACAGGTAAGGTGCATGGCTTTTTTGTTCTTACGGTAATTTTTTTGAAACATGGAGGCGAGCGGAGTCCAGAAATGCTGTTCGAAAAGTGTCAGAATTTCTGGTCGCCGATCGTTGTGTCGAAAGCAATCGGCAAGAAGCGGCAGCGCGGTGAGCGGATCGGTTGGAAAAGACTGCAAAGCAGTCTGGTAAAGGGATTCATAATTCATACTGGCCTCAAATTGATGTCTTTGTTCAATATATGGAACAGAAAAAATAATATGAGTGTGAGCAGTAAGGGAAAAAGCTTTTCCTAAATGGGGAGTAGCAATCAGTTCACACAGAAAATGAATGTCACATATAGCAGGAAAATCCCATAATATAGAGTAGAAATACATGTATTTCTAATTTATGATAAGGGGGCATATGAATATGGCCAATTATAAACCAGTTGGAAAAAAGATAGGATCTGCGTCAGCTAAGGATGGTACTATAATGAAAGTAAATCTTACTGTAGTGCCATGGAGCATGATGCTGTTACTTGGTACAGCAAAACATTCTAATTCCGTATTACCAAGTGGTGCTGTTCTGGTCTGGGAAAATACCAATACTGGATCAGGAAATACACCAAATCATCAGACTTTCGGAGATGCCAAAGGCAGATATGGAGTTTCTGTTCGATCAGGTGTCAGCATAATTTTCAAGTACTACAGTAAATAACGAATTGATAGAAACTTATCTTATACATACTGGTACTGGTATAAGATAAGTTTCTTAAAATATAGGGAGGCGAAAAATGTTACCTCAAATTATACTTAACGGTTGTCAGATCATTCGTTCCAAAGTGGTCACAAAGGATATTATGATGGAATCCACAGATTATTTCTTCCTGACAGGTGTCGTGTATAGTCCACAGGGAGAGACAATCGCCGGGGCAGCAATCATGATTTATCTGATCGATCATAATACAGTGCCACCGGTAAAGAAAAGATTGGGGATAACATTTACAGCCACAGATGGTTCTTATGGAATTTCAATTCCAAGACAGAGCGGTCAGGAATATAAAGTGGTAGTTTATCTGCCAGGAACATAGAGTGGTCAGGGCCTGATTTTGTGGAGGTGTTCATGAAAAAGTATTTAACGGCAGATGGATATGAGGTCTATCGAATCAAGAAAGAGAAAAAATACGTATATCTGGCTGATGTGGATTGTTATGCAAAAGAGATCAAAAAGTTAGCGGATACCATGGATGACCTGAAATTTGACTCCCAGATTTTTCTGTTCGGTATTGATACGGGAGCATATTTACCGGAATTAAGAAAACTGATATGCAGGCAGAATTCGGTGGTCATTTTTGAGCCCAATCAGGCAATTTGCAAGAAATATCCAGTACAGATCGATGAAAACATCAGGATCGTATATTTCCAAAAACAAGAGGTAAAAGCAATACTGGAAAGAACAATTAATTTTCAAAATCTGAATAACATTTATTTTTACGCATTTGGCAATTATGCAGGCATTTATCAGGCAGAATATAAGTATCTGATCGAGCAGCTCGACTGGACATTATTTAATGCAACAGGACATATCAGTCTGGCAAATCGTTTTCGTAAAGTATTTGTACAAAATATGATCGCAAATATCAAGCAGCTGAATACGAGCACGCCGATTGAAAAATACAGATTACTCAATTTGGATATTCCAGCATTGATCGTATCTGGCGGACCGTCACTGGATAGAAATATCAGGGATTTGTGTCGCTTCAGAGAGGAACTGCATAAATATTTTATCATTGCCGGCAGCAGAACGGTGGCGGCTTTGCAGAAAAATGATATTATGCCAGATCTGATCGTATCCATTGATCCGGTTGACGCTAATTACGATATGATGAAAGAATATCTGGATTTAAAGGTACCACTAGCATTTTATGAGTACAGTAACCGGTATCTGCTAAAAATGTATCAGGGCGATAAGATCTATATTCCATTATTATTTCCGCATACACGAAAGGAATTCAGGTCATTACGAGGTGTTTACAGTGGTGGTTCGGTTGCGCATACCTGCATTGATATTGCAAATATGATGGGATGTTCACCGATTATTATGCTGGGGCAGGATCTGGCATTTACAACGAATAAACATCATGCGGATTGTGCATCTTTCGCATATGACAAGACTTTAAAATACCAGCCTCAGCTGTGTGTGAAAGATATCTATGGAAAACCGGTCAATACGACGATGTCGCTACTCAATTACAAGAAGACGCTGGAGCATTATATAGAAGTATACAGAGACAGTAAGCGTGTATCCTTTATCAACTGTTCCTATGGTGCACAGATTAAGGGCGCACCGCACCAGTCCTTACAGGAAATTCTGATGACCAACCGGCTCATGCGACATCAAGAACGAAAGAAATGTATACCGGATCGCTGTATCAGTATTAGTGAAGAAGAGGTTGTCAAAGATATTCTGGACTTCGTGGATGAATTTCACGAAAAGGCAGAGCAGGGGATGGAATTATGTGAAACCTTGATACAGGAGAATCATAAAAAATCGCTGTTGGAAATGGAAGAAGAAGACATGGATCTTCAGAGAATGCTTTTTGTATTAAATATAGTTGATGAGTTTGAAAATCATCCAGACAGTCATTATCTGGGCGGTTATTTTACGTTGTTCATCAGCAGGATGAAGGAAAAGGTCTTTTGCATGTCTGCACTTGAGTATGAGAATTTGACTGCAGATCTGCAATATCAGGTTCGATCTTTTCGGACATATTTCCGGGATATGAGAGGCATGTTGGAAGAAGTTAAAAAAATGGTACTCGACACAGTACAGGATTTTTATGAATAGCATATAGTAAAAGAAATGAATACTGTTATGCAGGAGGAGCATGAATGGAGATTGATAACAAGGATTATAAAGAAATGGTGATTTCAAAAATGGTCATTGATGGAAAAGAGCAGAGTGGAAATATGATCAGAGCTGAGGACACCATGGAGAAACAGCAGTTGAATGTCACAATATATGCACAGACCCAGGCAGGAGAAAATGCAGAGTCAGAGGGAGAGGTTTCAAAAACAGAAGTGACAGAAACCGAGCGCTTGGAACCAGAGGTCCCTGAGGTGGAGGCATTGTCAACCCAGGATTCAGAGGTAACAGAAGAGGTTTCGGAATCAGAAAAAGACGCAGAAACAACAGAAGAGAATGCAGAGGTAGCAGAAGAGGTTTCGGAGGTAGCACAAGACGCAGATACAGCAGAAGAGGTTTCGGAATCAGCAGAAGGAAATTCTGATAAAGTTGCAGACGCGAAAACAACGAATGTAGATTTAAAGACAGCAGTGAACTCAGAAATGGTAGAAGTGAATGCAGAGGTAGCACAAGACTTCGACACAGCGCAAGAAGATTCAGATGATGCTAAAATGCAGGAAGAGGAAAAAGCCAATATGCAGGAAGTTCATGTAGAGGATACAGGTACTGATACCCAAAAATCAGGGGGAAGGAAATGGATCCATGCATTATTTCACAAGAACATCTTTTCTCATCGAGGAAAGTGAACTTCGCTATAACAGAAATAATCATATTCATATAAGACTGGGGACCAGAAGATTTCAGGTAATCAAGGGAACTGTCTATAATCAGGAAAATTCACCATGTAGCAAAGTTGTGGTCAGAATTGTTCAGATAAACAGTCATAATCAGGCGCATGAATTACTTGGATATGTGGTTACAGACGAACATGGAGACTATTTATTTGTACTGGAAGCAAATCCATGCATGACTTATGAATTGACAGTATTTGCTTCGCTTGACTGACAAAGGGGGGCGGACCAGGATGGGCTGTTACGCAGAAAAAATAATTACACCGAGACAGTTACAGACTACCACGGCCCTTTGGGAAAATGTGACACTGAGACGGTCAAATGAAACCTTACTGACGGGTACGGTCTGTGATAGTGGCGGAGAGCGAATGGCAGGTGCCGTGATTTGCATTTATCAGATTTGTGGCAGGGTAAAAAATATGATCGGTTATGTAGTCACAAATCAGTATGGAGAATTTGCACTTGCTGTTGAAAAAAGGAAGAAGAGCAGGTACCAGCTCGATGTCTATGGTCCGGTGATCAAAGGGTAGGAATAGGAGTGTGGAGGATGGAAAATGAGGTGGACACCGGACCGGTGCTGATAAGAGGATGCATTGAGTATCAGGATCACACACCTGTGGCAGGCGCGATCGTGATTCTGGAGAAAATGCGTTGGCGCTATAGCAGAGAGCCACAGCAAAACGAACCGCAGATCATGGAACTGGCACATATGGTCACAGGCAGGGATGGAGAATATTGTTTCGCAGTCACGGATAGGTCCAGTTATTACAGAATCAAGGTATTTGACAATCATTATAGATAAATACGGCAGATAATCATTACAGATAACCAATATAGATAAACATGATCGATAATCATTACAGATAACCATGGCAGGAAACAAAGGTATGGAAGAATTATGACAGGAAAACAGATTATAAGGGGAATCGTATGAAAAAAGTTCTTGTAACTGGAGCGGATGGTTTTATTGGCAGCCATCTGACAGAAGCATTACTTCGTGAGGGGTACGAGGTCAGAGCCCTCACTTTTTATAATTCTAATAATTCCTGGGGCTGGCTGGATACACTGCCGGAAGCCAGTAAGAAGGAGATTGATATCCGTAGTGGGGATATCAGGGATCCAAATGGAGTGCGAACGATCATGAAGGGTGTCGATGAGGTGTTTCATCTGGCTGCGCTGATTGCGATTCCATTTAGTTATGTTTCGCCGGATTCCTATGTTGATACCAATATAAAGGGGACACTCAATATTTTACAGGCGGCAAGAGATTTTAATATGCAAAGAGTGCTGGTTACATCGACTTCAGAAGTATATGGAAGTGCCCGGTACGTGCCGATCGATGAACAACATCCTTTTCAGGGGCAGTCGCCTTATTCAGCGACCAAAATAGGTGCTGACAGGCTGGCAGAATCTTTTTGGCGGAGCTTTTCCCTGCCTGTGACAATTGTACGTCCGTTCAATACGTACGGGCCAAGACAGTCAGCCAGGGCCGTTATACCAACAATCATCACACAGCTTTTAGCAGGAAAGAAGGAAATTAGTCTGGGAAGTCTGTCGCCTACCAGAGATTTCAACTTTGTGCAGGATACCGTAAATGGATTCATTGCGATTGAACAGTCAGACAAGACAATTGGAGAGGAAATCAATATCGCCAGTCAGAAAGAGGTCTCAATCGGGCAGTTGGCTCAGCAGTTGACTCAGCTTATTGCACCGGATGCAAAGATCGTGTGCAGAGAACAGAGAATGAGACCGGAAAAAAGTGAAGTGGTACGGTTGCTCGGCTCGAATCGGAAACTGCGGGATCTGACGGATTGGAAACAGCAGTATACCATGGAGCAGGGTCTGCAGGAGACAATTGACTGGATCGGAAAAAATATGGATCGGTATAAGACAGATATTTATAACATTTAGTAAGGTAAAAGGATATTCTGCCGCGGATAATGATGGCAGGACAAATGGAGGAAAAATATGATTCCTTTATCGGTTCCCAATTTATGTGGAAATGAAAAAAAGTATGTTTTAGATGCAATCACCTGTGGCTGGGTATCAGCAGCAGGCAGTTATGTTACTGAGTTTGCTCAGAATATGGCCCACTATTTAAAAGTAGATGGAGCAGTTGCACTGCAGAGCGGAACGGCAGCAATTCATCTTGCACTTGTGCTGGCGGGAGTAAAAGCAGGAGATGAAGTCATTGTGCCAACCTTGACATTTATCGCATCGGTCAATCCGGTCAGATATGTAGGTGCCGAGCCGGTATTTATGGACTGTGATGATTCTTTAAATATGGATTGTGAAAAACTGGAAACATTTTTTTCAAGAGAATGTATTCTAAAGGAGCATGGCCTTTATAACAAGGTGACCGGACGGAGAATCAGGGCACTCATAGTAGTTCATGTATTTGGTAATATGGCAGACATGGAACAGCTTTGTCTGCTGACGCAAAAATATCATGTTAAATTGATTGAGGATGCGTCAGAGGCATTAGGCACCTGTTATGCACAGGGGAATTTTGCTGGTAAGTTTGCAGGAACAATGGGGGATTTTGGAGCGTATTCATTTAACGGAAATAAGATCATGACAACAGGCGGCGGAGGAATGCTCGTTGCAAAGAACAGTAGTGACCTGAAAAAAGCTAATTATTATGCCACCCAAGCGAAGGATGATCCTTACAGATATGTTCATAATGAAGTTGGTTACAACTATCGGATGACCAATGTAGCTGCCGCTATTGGAGTTGCACAGTTAGAGAATCTGGAGAAATTTATCGCCATCAAACGGAGCAATTATGACATTTATCGACAGGCCATGCGCACATCTAGTCGATATCAATTACTTGCGTTCCGGAAAAACGCTCGAAATAACTGCTGGTTCTATGCTTTATTTTTGCTGGATCCAAAGGCAGACAGGGATGGTTTGATCAGTGATCTGAGAAAACAGCAGATCGAAACGAGGCCGATCTGGAAGCTTGCACATACACAGAAAATGTATTGCGGGAACCAGTCTTATTACATAGAAAAAGCATTTGTTTACTGGAAAAATGTAATCAATCTGCCATGCAGTACCAGCTTAACACAGACAGAAATTGAAACGGTCATCGAAAAGCTGAAAAACAGTTAGCATTCTTAAAAGAGGGATAGGAATGGAAGCAGGAAAATTATTTATTACACCAGAGATGCCGGTAAGGGAGGCAATCAGACAGTTGGATCAGACGGCAAAGAAACTGCTTGTCGTTGTGGAAGCAAATAAGCTCTCTGGTGTGATTACAGACGGGGATATCAGAAGGTGCATGATTAAAAAAATGGATCTTGATCTACCGGTTCGTGCAATTATGAATGCAAATCCTGTCTTTCTGAAAGAGAGTGATCGATATCAGGCATTAGAGATCATGAAAAGATACCGAATAGAAGGAATTCCGCTCGTCAATGAAAAGCATGAAGTAAAAGCGGTCGTCTTCTGGAATGAAATTGCAGATTGCAGGCAGGAAAGACAAAGAACGGGGCAGGTACCGGTAGTGATCATGGCTGGTGGAAAAGGAACACGGCTGTACCCTTATACGAAGATCATTCCCAAACCACTGATTCCAATCGGCGATATTCCAATTGTGGAAAGAATTATGAATAAATTTATGGAAAATGGGTTCTATGATTTTTATCTTTCAATAAATTATAAGAGAGAAATGATCAAAGCTTATTTTCATGGCGAGTCCAGGTATCATCTGCATTTTATTGAGGAGAGCGAACCTCTTGGTACGGCAGGGGCCCTGAATCTGATCAGAGAAGAGATCAGTGGAAGTTTCTTTGTGAGCAATTGTGATATTTTACTAGATATTGATTATACGGATTTGCTCTGTTATCACAGGCAGCACGAAAATAAAATCACAGTGGTGACTGCGATAAAAAATTTTCAGGTCCCATATGGGGTGGTGGAACTGGATCAGGCTGGCAGGATCAGCACGCTGAGTGAAAAGCCCAAATACGAGCTGTTGGTCAATACCGGATTTTATGTACTGGATGCGGAAGTGTTAAAGGAAATTCCGCAGGAACAGCCATTTAATATGACAGAGCTGATTACAGTCTGCATGGAGCATAAGATGCGGGTGGGAGCTTATCCGGTCATGGAAAGCACATGGCTTGATATGGGAGAGTTTAGCGAAATGAAAAAAATGTCAGAAAGACTCAAATTATGAGTAAGCGGAAAAGAATGTGAAAATGAGAAAAAAGGTGCTTCTGATCGGTGGAGGTGGGCATGCGGAAAGTGTGATCGATGCAGTAAGGAGTATGAAAAAATATACAATCGCCGGGATCCTTGATAAGAAGGCAGCGATAAACAGCAGAGTGGTTGCAGTCAAAGTGTTGGGAGATGATACTGCACTGGAGTATTTTTTTCATATGGGAATTCGAAATGTGGTACTTGCGATTGGCAGTGTGGGGATAGACGATACGAGGCAAAAACTCTATCAACGCTGCAAAGAAATCGGGTATACATTCCCGAATGTGATCGACCGCAGTGCTGTCGTGGCACAGGATATTTTACTAGGAGAGGGAAATTTCATTGGAAAAGGAGTGGTGATCAACACTGGGGCAGTCATAGAAAATTGCTGTATTATCAATAGCGGTTCCATTGTGGAACATGACAGTAGAATTGCAAGTTTTGTTCATATTGCACCGGGAAGCGTGTTGTGTGGAGGGGTGCAGGTCGGGCAGAATACATTGATCGGGGCAAATTCAACGATTGTACAGAATAAAACAATTGGAGAGTGTGCGCTCATCGGGGCTGGAAGCCTGGTACTGAAAGATGTTGCTTCACATACGATTGCTTATGGTAGTCCGGTAAAGGAGGTAAGGAAAATTTGAAAAGAGTCATGGTCATAGCAGAGGCCGGCATCAATCATAATGGAGATATTTCCATGGCAAAGGATATGGTGGATGAGGCTGTGGCAGCGGGAGCAGATGCAATCAAATTTCAAACTTACAAAACGCAGGATCTTGTAACGAAGACAGCTAAGAAAGCAAAATATCAGATCGAAAATACGGGTAGTGCAGATAGTCAGTATGCAATGTTAAAAGAACTGGAATTTAGTCCGGAGGCATTTCGGGAATTGTATTCTTACTGTGCACAGAAAAACATTTTATTCCTGTCGTCACCATTTGATGTTGTGAGCATAGAATTTTTGGAGAAACTTGGCGTGACAGCGATGAAGATCCCGTCAGGCGAGCTTACGGATTACCAGTATCTTAAGAAAATGTCAGCATTTGACAGAGAAATCATTATGTCCACGGGGATGGCAACCATTGAGGAGATCAAAGCAGCATTGAACATACTTACAGCTGGTGGAAACGGTATGGATCGTATCACACTGTTACACTGTACGAGCGCGTATCCAGCCAGTATGCAGGATGTAAATCTGAGAGCCATGAACAGTTTACAGGCTTTGTTTCATACCAGTGTCGGTTATTCGGATCATACGATGGGAATAGAGGTAGCAGTCGCGGCGGTTGCACTTGGAGCCAGTGTGATTGAAAAGCATTTTACACTGGATGCCACGCTTCCAGGGCCTGATCAGGCGATGAGCCTGGAGCCGCAGGAATTAAAGCAGCTTGTCAGAGCAGTCAGAAATATTGAACTTGCAATGGGAAATGGAGTCAAAGAACCGACGGCGGTGGAACTCGATAACCGGAAGGCAGTGCGAAAAAGTTTGGTTGCAGCAGAACCTATTAAAAAGGGCGAGTTTTTTTCAGAAGAGAATCTATGTGCAAAACGTCCTGAAAATGGAATTACTCCGATGCTGTTACCACAGTTATATGGGCAAAGGGCCAGTCAGGATTATCGGATAGATGAAAGGATCAAAAAGTGAAAAAGATATGTGTCGTGACCGGCAGCAGGGCTGATTACGGGCTGCTCAGACCGGTAATGAAAAAAATCAGGCAGAGAAAGGATCTGCGACTGCAGATTATTGCCACAGGGATGCATATGGATGAAAGATGCAATCTGACCTATCGCGATATTGAACGAGATGGGTTTTACATAGAGGAAAAGATAGAAATGAATCTGGCAACCGATACGACAACAGGTATTTGTAGATCCATGGGACTGGAGATGATCGGTATCTCGGATGCCTATCGCCGATTACAGCCAGATATGATTATTTTGCTGGGAGACAGATACGAGATCTTTATCGCAGCAAGTGCGGCTATGATAGAAAATATACCAATTGCGCATATTCATGGTGGTGAGATCACGCAGGGCGCAGTGGACGATTGCATGAGACATGCCATTACGAAAATGAGTTATCTGCATTTTACCAGTACAGAAGAATACAGGAACAGGGTGATTCAACTGGGGGAACAGCCAGACAGAGTATTTTGCGTGGGGGCACTTGGAATTGAGAATATAAAGGAAATGTCTCTACTGACCAGGCAGGAACTTGAAGAGCAGCTGGGAATGGCATTGCACAGTCCACTGGCTCTTATTACGTTTCATCCGGTTACACTGGAAGGAAAACAGCAGCCTGCACAGATTCAGTGTCTGCTCGATGCACTCGATTCATTTCCGGAACTTTTTTTGCTCTTTACACGAAGCAATAGCGATGCAGGTGGCAGTGCAGTTCATAGGATGATTGAAGAATATGTCGAAAAAAAGGAGCATGCCACCGCATTTACATCGCTGGGCTCGCTGAAGTATCTCAGTCTGATGAAGCAGGCCACTGTTGTCATTGGAAATTCTTCCAGTGGGATTATTGAGGCGCCATATTTTTGTGTGCCGACTGTGGATATTGGTAGTAGACAGGAAGGCAGGATAAAGCCGAAATCAGTCATTCATTGTGGAACTGCAGAAAACAGTATACAGAATGCAATACACAGAGCATTGCATGGACAGTATGAAAAGGAGCAGTCCCCCTATGAAAAAGAAGATACGAGTGGGCAGATCGTTTCTATTATCAGCCGGGCACTGGACTCTGGCATACAGCTAAAAAAAGTATTCTATGATATTGGGAAGGAGAGGGGATGTATCAGCAAAAATCCATATTAGCAATCATTCCGGCCAGAAGCGGGTCAAAAGGAATTCCTGGCAAAAACATAAAGTTGATGAATCAGAAGCCATTGATGGCATATACCATAGAAGCTTGTCAAAAGGCAGGTATATTTGATGAGGTCTTTGTATCCACAGATTCTTTAGTCTATGCACAGATTGCACAGAAGTATGGGGCAAATGTACCGTTCCTGCGGCCACATGAACTGGCAGGGGACAGATCGACCTCAACTGATGTAATTGTTCATGTATTACAGACACTTAGGCAAATGGGAAAAACATACGATCTATTCTGTCTTTTGCAGCCAACATCCCCTTTGCGAACAGAAGTACATATATTGGAAAGCGTGCAAAGGTTTTTTGAAAGCAGGGCAGATACACTTGTCAGCATTTGCGAACTTGACCATGCATCATTTCTGAATGTCACAGTCGATGAGACAGGTTTTCTGACCTCTAAAATGAAGAGAGCACAACTGGGGCAGAGACAGGACGTCTCAATAGAATACCGGATCAATGGAGCGATATATCTGGCGGGGTGTGAGACATTTCTTGTGCAAAAGAGTTTTTACTATGGAAGAACAGCCACTTATCTGATGGATGCTGTTTCTTCTATGGATATTGACGAAAAATATCAGTTTGAATATGCAGAATACGTGATGCGGGAAAGAGAAAGGAAAAAATTGTAAATGAGATGGAAAGAGAAAGAACTGGTAAACTTACTCGGTTTTTAGTATAATAGGAGAACGTACATACTAAAAAAAGAGGAGTTTATTATGAAAAAAAGCAGGTTTTGGACAATTCTTGCAGGCGTGATTCTCACACTGCTTGTTGCAGCAGTATATTATTATGTAGAACTGCCAGCAATCAATATTCATGCACCAGGCTTCTGGAAATTTATCATTGTAGTTCTGGTCGTTCTTGTAGTAGTCAATCTTTTGCTTGGCGCGGCGAGACCGGAAGTGGAAATCAGTGGAGGCAGGGTTCATGCATTTCACGGGATAAAGTTCAATTATAAGAGCAAAAGTGCGCAGATTCGCTCAAAGATTCTGATGGGCATTACTGCAGCAGTTGTTGTGATATTTGTGATTGGAGCATTACTTTCTTCTCCAATTATCAATGCGAAAAAATATCAGCAGTTGATGACAGTAGATACCAGAACTTTTACAGAAGATATCCATCCGGTCTCCTATGATCAGATTCCGATTCTGGATAAAGATTCAGCAGCAACAATAGGTAACAGAGTGATGGGTACGATGGTCGATATGGTTTCCCAGTTCGAAGTCAGTGATATGTATACCCAGATCAATTATCAGAACAAACCGGTCAGAGTGGCTCCTCTGGAATATGGAAGTCTGATCAAATGGTTCACCAATCATTCGGATGGCATTCCAGCATATATTAAGATCGATATGACAACACAGGAAGCAGAATGTGTCAGACTTGATCAGGGAATTCAGTATTCTACAAGTGATCATTTTGGTAGAAATATATACAGATATTTGCGTTTTGCCTATCCAACGTATATTTTCGATGATATCAATTTTGAAATTGATGAAGATGGAACACCTTACTGGGTATGCCCTGTAAAACAGTACAATATCGGTCTGTTCGGTGGCGTTACGATTGGCAGGGTAGTTCTTGTAAATGCAGTAACAGGTGAAATGGAAGATTATGTAGTCGATCAGGCACCACAATGGATCGATAAAGTATATTCAGCAGAAATGCTGATCGATCTTTATGATTATAATGGTCAGCTCAAAAATGGATATTTGAACAGCGTTCTCAGTCAGAAGGGCTGTCTGCAGACAACTGACGGTTACAACTATATCGCACTTGAAGATGATGTGTGGGTATACACAGGTATTACTTCCGTTGGCCAGGATAAATCCAATGTCGGATTCGTACTGATGAACCAGCGAACGATGAAGACGCGTTATTATGAGATTTCAGGTGCAGAGGAAAATTCAGCGATGTCATCAGCGGAAGGTAAAGTACAGCATCTTGGATATAGCGCAACATTCCCGCTCTTACTCAATGTAGGTGGCGAGCCGACCTATTTCATGGCGTTAAAGGACAGTGCTGGACTTGTAAAACAGTATGCAATGCTCAATATTGAGAAATATCAGACAGTAGCGACAGGAGATACAGTTGCAGAGTGTGAAAAGGCATATGTATCCATGATGGCAGACAATGGAATTACGGTACCACAGGAAAAGGCACAGCAGTCAGTGACAGGAACGATTGCAAAAATTACACAGACTGTTATCGGCGGAAACAGCCATTTCCTGATCATGTTGGATGGATCCGATGAAATCTATGATGTATCCGTAGCTGATTTTATTTCAGTTATCAGATACAATATTGGAGATACGGTGACATTTGCATATGAACAGGGCGATGGATGCCAGACCGTTATAGATTTAAAGTAGCAAATTAATCTTCTTGTTGATTAAAATGCAGAGTCGCATTTTATCCGACATGAAAGGTCATAAACAAAATAGGAACTGCAGTTGGCGAGTATTTGTCATGCTGCAGTTTTTTATGTCCAGCAGGAGGAACCGGCGGATGTAAAAATACGCTTACTTGAAACAATACCGGTAATTTGCTAAGATAAAGGCATTCAGATGAAATGACAGGAAGTAGGAGGAGAAGCATGGAGAAAGCAGACTGGAGAGATTATGATAAGGTTATTTTTCATATCGATGTGAATTCTGCATTTCTGAGCTGGGAGGCAGTGCACAGATTACGGGATCTGCACGAAGAACAGGATCTTAGAAATCTGGCAGCAGTTATTGGGGGAGATCAGGAAAAAAGGCACGGAATCGTATTGGCGAAGTCAACGAAAGCCAGAAAATGTGGAATTGTGACAGGAGAACCACTGGTCAGCGCAAGAAAGAAATGTCCGGATCTGATCGTAGTTCAGTCTAATTTTCAGGTGTATGACAGAGAATCCCAGCAATTTATGAAGCTGTTGCGAGAGTATGCCCCAAAGGTGGAAAGATATTCAATTGATGAAGTCTGGTGCGATATGACAGGTACACAGAATTTGTATGGAGAACCAGTGGAAGCAGCAGAAAGACTGCGGGAACGCATTTACCAGGAACTTGGTTTTACCGTTAACATTGGAGTGTCATCCAATAAAGTGCTGGCTAAAATGGCAGGAGATTTTGAAAAGCCCAATAAAGTGCATACGCTTTTTCCACATGAGATTCAGAAAAAATTATGGCCATTGCCGGTCGGAGAATTATTTTTTGTCGGCAGAAGTACACAGAAGCGGCTGTATAACCTTGGAATCAAGACAATCGGGCAGCTCGCATGTATGGACCCGGCTGTTTTAAGAAGTAATTTCAAAAAACAGGGAGAGATTATTTATAACTATGCAAATGGAACGGATTTTTCGCCAGTCATGGAAACAAGACAACCCAACAAAGGGTATGGAAATTCCATTACAGTTGCTTATGATATTACGGAGATGCAGGTAGCCAGACAGGTGTTGTTATCCCTGTGTGAAACAGTATGTACCAGATTGAGAAATGGTGGTGTGAAGGCGTCGTGCCTTGCGGTTTCCATAGTAGATTGTGAGTTCCATTATTCAACGCATCAGAAACAGCTGCCATTTAACACGAATGTGACCAATGAAATATTTGCATTCGCATGTGAAATTTTTGAGGAAGTTTGGAATAAAACATCGCCACTCAGACAGATCGGAGTACATTCCAGTAAAGTATCCCAGGAGAGCTTTCGACAGTACAGTCTTTTCGAGGATGCAGATGCTGATAAGACAAAGAAGCTTGAGAAAATGGATGCAGCCATTGATCAGATCCGTAAAAAGTTCGGAGATGATTCAGTTATGCGTGCGACTTTTCTCGAATCGGATATCTCTCATATGAGAAAAAAATAAGATCGTAGAAGCACTCTATTTTACTGGCCTTTCTAAAATTGTATAGAAATAAGTACAAAAAACTTTGCCAAATATTGGACAAATTACCAAAAAAGTATTACAATAAACACAAGTGCATAAAACAAAGACCCAAGAATAGTAGGACTTTTACTACACTTTAAACCCGTGTTGTAAAAGTCTTTTTTATTGAGTGTACAGATTCAGCAGGAATGGTTTTAATCTGCGTTGAATTCTGGCAGGATCTTCATTCGATAAAAGGTACTGGCGTGCCAGCTTAAGCGACCTCTTGGAGTAGATGTTATTTGCTACGCAAAATCGCTCGACACACCTTATTTATTCGATTAGGCCTTGTATAGCCTGTGCACTGGCTAAAATGAAATGGTTATGCAATGGCGAATTATAAGGAGGATTTATTATGACTACATTAAAAGCAGAAAAAAGAGACATGGCTGTAAAAGCTAAAAAATTAAGAAGAGATGGATTTGTTCCAGGAAATCTTTGTGGACGTGACATGAAAGAATCGATGCCACTGCAGATCAACATGGCAGAGGCAGAACGCTTCTATAAAAACAATAAAAAAGGTAACCAGGTAACACTTCAGGTAGGAGATCAGAAAATCAATGCAATCGTAAAGGATACTGATTATAATCCAATGAAGAATCAGATTATGTTCATCGATTTCCAGCAGCTTGTAGCTGACGAGAAGATTCTTACAACAGCACAGATTGTATTTGTAAACGAAGAACAGGCACAGGGTAATGTTGAACAGGATCTTGAAGAAATCTCTTACAAAGCTTATCCAGCTGATCTTGTCGAAGAAGTTATTGTCGATTTTGCAAAAATGAAGAATAAGAGAAGTGTACGTGTATCAGATCTTGAGTTAAATAACAATGATAAGATCGATATTGTAACTCCAGCTGATTCTACAATTGCTAACATTATCGATAGTTCAGCAGTTATTGATGCTGATATTGAAGCAGCTGATGAAGCTGCCGCAGAAGCTGCATCAACAGCAACAGCAGCAATCTGATCCGCGTGACCAGACACAACTGAAATCAAACAAAAAAACACTCTTACACAGAGCAGTCTGTGTGGAGTGTTTTTTTGTTCTCACAGAGTGGGCACAACACTGAGCTATCCATGCAGTTGACATTGAATCCTTTATTTATTAAGCGTAAAATAGAGAGAGAAAGGAGAAGGAGTCGTACTTGTAAAGTAAGAATAAGAGGTTATTTTTTCATTTGGAGGGATGGTTATGGAACACAAGGGAACGTTGGAAATTGAAACCTGCCGGTTACGTTTAAGAAGATTTCAGGTCAGTGACGCACCGCAAATGTATCAGAATTGGGCAAATGATGCTGAGGTGACCAGATTCCTGACATGGAGACCCCATAGATCGCCAAAAGAGACAAAAGAATTATTGATGGACTGGGTAGAGGACTATTGTGATCGGGATTTTTATAACTGGGCAATTGAGATAAAAGAGGAACAGCCGCAGCTGATCGGCAATATCAGTGTGGTCAAAAAAAGAACTGATACTGAAATGATGCACATTGGGTACTGTATTGGAAGAAATTACTGGCATCAGGGGTTTATGACAGAAGCGTTAAATGCTGTAATTGATTTTCTGTTTAAAGAGGTGGGAGTCAATCGTATTGAAGCTTGTCATGATATCAATAACCCCAATTCGGGGGCTGTCATGAAAAAATGTGGAATGCAGTATGAAGGACTGTTACGGGCCGCAGAATTAAATAATCAGGGAATTTGCGATGTCTGTTATAATAGCATCCTCCGACAGGACTGGATTGCAGGAAAAGAGCAGACGGTTGGAAAAATAGAGCGTACACCTAAAGAACGACTGTAAAATAAAAAATCCCATGACAACAGATTCAGCTGTTATGGGATTTCTTTTCCTGAAAAAGATTACATACATAGGAACACATTTCATCATGGGACTGCACCTGTTTTGCGCCGGCTATGATCGTCTGCTGCTCACTGCGGGGCAGTTGTGCGAACTGGTTCATGATAGCAGAATGTTGTGCGAGTTCCATTGAAAATCCTACAGGAAGTTCCAGATCATTTTCCATAGAATCACCTCAGCATCAGTATGTGCACTTTCAAATGCTTTATACTTGGCTTGATAGAAGACAGAAGATTCTAATAATGAATGACATTACTTTCTTTCTGGATCTTTTCGATAATTGGCTTTGCCTCTGGAGTGCAGAAGTAAGCGAATGTTGTGGTCGGTACCAGATTTTTGAAGAGAGTAAAATCATTGTCCTTGATTGCCTGTCTTACAGTAGAAGCACTGATTGCAGAGGATCCCATCTGTTTACGTGGAATTATATTACATCTGATATCGGCTTTTGGAAGCTGTGTGGACATAATGTTGTTATAGATTCCAGTTACAACGCTGTTTGGCTCTTCACCAACATAGCGGACATTTATATTGAGTGCTTTTGCAATCTTAACAAAAATGTCGAGATCCAGTAAAGCATGTCCATCGATAACGGATTGTTCGTCCTTCTGAAAATAACTTGGGAAGGTCGCATTGCTGATAATATAAGGACCACTGTTATGATAGCAGATATTTTTATATCGGCTCGTTCCGGCCATGACCAATTGTTTTCTGACTTCAAATGGGACAAGGCTGGCATCTTCGCTCAGTACGAACAGATGAACCAGGTCATTTGCCTGACAGGCAGTTTCAACGAGATACTGGTGTCCGAGTGTAAATGGATTGGCATTCATAACGATCGCAGCGGTCTGTAATCCTTCTGTTGGTTTATCAAAGCCTGCTTTTGCAGTCTCTTCTTTCAGATTATTAAGATAATCGGAGAAACCATTTCTCTTATTCTCCATAAATACAAGCTGGTCTTCAATTCTGGCAATTTCATAGAAACCGAGGCTGCCAAAGAATTTTGCAGAATTACACTTTGTGTATAAAAACAGGTGGGTGTTGCCTCTGGAAAACTGAAGTTCGACCAGATGACTGACGATTTCGTTCATAAGGCCTTCTCCCTGGTGTGCACTGCTTACAGCCATACAGCGAAGCGTATTACCAAAACAGCTTCCGGTCGCAATGACGTTAAAATCATCATCATACATTGCACAGGTGTAATCCAGATTGGAATCACGGCGAATTCCTTCAGCGTGTAAGAGTTCATCGATACACCTGTTTGCTCGGGTATCGCTTTCTGATACTTTTGAAATAATATATTCTGACATAATTAATCTCCGTTCTATATAGTTTCGTGTCCGTGATTGCGGATCACACGTATAAATGCTTCTGCCTGCGGAAGCTTGAATGCACTTTGCGTATACATAAGATAAGTGGATCTGACAAATGGTTCTCCATTTATAAAGCGTAATGGTATTACACAGCCCTTAAAATCTTTCAGGCATATTTCTGGTACGATGCACCATCCAAGGCCTCTGTTGACCATTTCCACGCAGGTCGCAATATTGTCGACATAGATTCCATGCTGATCAGGATGAATATTCTGTTCATGCATCCACTGGGCCAGCTGTCGTTCAAAGGATGCATCAGTTTTACGCCCAATGTATGAGAGCTTCTGGTTCACAAGGTCGTCCAACGTAAATGGAACAGATGCAATAGCACAGATATTTTCCCGCTCAAGAAGAATTTTTCCGCCTTTCCATGGATATTCTCCACGCAAAATGGCAACATCGATAGAACCATCCAGCACCTTCAGATAAAGGTTTCGGCTCTGGTCGGTCGTGATATGAGCATTGACCTGTGGATATTGCTTACGATAGGAAGCCAGCAGTGCAGGAAGCCGGTAAAGTGCATAATTGATTGACACACCAGCATTCAAGGTTCCGCATACGACTCCTTTTTGAGCATCCAGGGCAGAACGCATTTGTTCCAGCTGTTCGGAAACAGCTTTGACATGTGCAAGCACCAGTTCTCCCTGTGGTGTAAAATGAATTCCCTGCTTGGAGCGGATCAGCAATTGAATATCTAGTTCTTTTTCAATGGCAGAAATTCTTTTTGAGAGAGAAGACTGTGTTACATACAGGGCATCTGCAGCATGTGTGATATTTCCTGTCTTATCTAGAGTAAGAATGAGTTTAAAGTCGCGTTCATCCATGAGAAATCTCCTGTTCTTTGTGCAGAACTGGGAAGTGTAAAACTTCTGAAACGTCCTGCATTTTTATTTAGATATTCTTTCTGGTTCATAAAACAGACAAAAACCATGATTTGCAAGAATATTTCGTAGAAAACATCTAATTGATAATCAGATCAGATTCAACTTATTTTACAATAATTATACATGCTTTTTCCATAAAGTAAATACTTTCAAAGATTCTCGTTTGGAATGGATTTCCATGCAAGATGAGAATGGATTATAGGAAAAGAGTGTCACAGAGCCTAAATGAACATCAGCCCAGAGCATTGGACAGTAAAATAAAAACTGCGTATGGAATGGAACCCAATTCGATACGCAGTTTTTGTTCTGTAGAATATCTAGTTCAGTTTTACTGCTCCAGCCTACAATCATCTAGTGACAGATACTGGCCAGCATGCAGGGAGATATACGTACTACCTGAGAAAAAGTCGTTTGTTTCAATATCCTGCTGACGGCTGTCGTTATAGATACAGTAGTAGCCATCGCCATTGGTTGCGGTCAGTTTGTATTCACCTGGATCAAGATCATAACCGACCTTTAACATGGTACCGTTGCTATCCGTATTGATCTGATGGGATTCGTAAAATTCATCAGCAGGAATAGCAATGCAGTCATCCATGGAAAGATACTCACCAGCCTGAATGGATACAATTGAGTCGGTTTCAAAACTGTCATTACAGATAATGGTATTCTGGTTCGCATCGCTGGACAGGCAGAAGTAAGCATAGTCATCCGTTGCAAGAAGGACATATTCACCGGCTGGAATATCAGTGCCTGCTTTGTACTGGCTTGCAGCATAGGAAACATCGAATAAAGAGCTTGCATTACTGTCTACGGCAGCCTGGGACTGCTTTTGAGACGAACGGTTATCCGATGTAGAGCTGCCACTGAGCTGTTCAAGGGTTGTTAAGTGGGAAAAGTCCATTTTTTCACCACTGATTCGGACGGAATTAACAAGATCCTGATATTCTTTTGTAACATAGGTGTTGTCGATAGCTGCAACGCCTGCAGCATAAACCTCTGTATCATGTAAGGTAACGAAGCCCATTCCGTTACATGTTACATTGTTCTCATTTGTATAAGTAAATGTGTATTCCAGAATACTTCCATGGGAGGTACTATAGTATTGTTTGGTCAGGATCGTAAATCCGGTACTCTGACAGAAGGAATCATAGAACTCCTGAATATCAGTTCCATAATATCGGGTTCCGGCGTCAAGACCATAGACATTGATCATACGGGAATGTCCATCAGCAATATAGACATTGGAGTTGCTGGTTGTGTCATAGAGAGTATAGTCACTGGGAATACTGTAAGCCATGTGGTAAATGGATGTAGCGGATACGTTCGCAGTGGTTGTCTGCATAACGGTTGCTTCTTGTGAGGATTCTGTTTCATGCGGAGGCAGAAATCCTGTTTGCTGTGTGCAGCCGGACAGAAGCATTATGCAAAGAAGAACGGCTGCGGCAATAGAAAATTTTTTCATTTTGTTATCTCTTAAAACATATTCTTAACATTCTATGCAGAAAAAACAAAATATGTACCAGATAATAAAAAAACACCCTAACTTCAGTTCTCCTGAAATTACGGTGTTTTTTGTCTGTAAGCTTCCGATCGGATTCGAACCGACGACCTTCTCATTACGAGTGAGACGCTCTACCAGCTGAGCCACGGAAGCGGACCATATAAATATAGTACATTTTTTTAGGATTGTCAATACTTCCCATGGAAGAATTATTTTCGCTGTAAGCAAAAATTCATCACAGCAAAGCTTTTTACCTGCT
>CAJMQE010000015.1 GCA_905215405.1 uncultured bacterium | reverse complement strand
TGCCCATTCTCACAGCCCTTTATTTATTTGCTTCGTGGACATCGAAATTAATTCACAAGTATACACAATATTTCTGTATATAATGACTCTTTTTCTGATTTAACAGATATATAGTGACGATTATTTCTATCGCCACTATTATTAAAATATCATGCGGTTTTTTCAGGTTCTTTTCGCATTTTATTCTTTTTACTAATCTTTCATTTTAGGTGTTTAAAATATTTTTCATCATCTTGAAAAAATTTTACAATTTACAGTTATATTCTTCCTTCTGCTTCTTTTTTCAACAGATCTTCTTCATTAAATGCCTCTGATATTGGTGCACCAGGTGCAACCATTGGAAATACTTTATCATCTTTTGGGATCTGACAATCGATCAGGACCGGAATATTTAACAACATTGCTTCTTTTAAAACTGGTTCCACTTCTTCTTTTTTTGTGATTCTGTAAGCTTTTGCTCCCATTGCCTCTGCAAGTTTAACAAAGTCCACCTGATCTTCAAGAACTGTAGAAGAATATCTCTTTCCATAAAAAAGTGTCTGCCACTGTCTTACCATACCAAGAACATGATTGTTAAATACAACCTGGATCACAGGTATATTATATCTGGTAGCTGTTGCAATTTCATTCATATTCATACGGAAACAGCCGTCTCCCGCGATATTAAATACTTTTTTATCTCTGCAGCCGACCTGTGCACCTATTGCTGCACCAAGCCCATATCCCATAGTTCCAAGTCCTCCAGACGTCAGTAGTGTTCTTGGATTTCTGAATTTATAGTACTGTGCCGCCCACATCTGATGCTGACCTACTTCGGTTGAAATAATTGCATCTCCACCTGTCAGTTCATAAATTTTCTCTACTATGTAAGGTCCTGTCAATTCATCTGTATGATAAGTCATCGGATATTTGTCTTTCATCTTCATAATATGACTGACCCATTCTTTTCTGTCTGCCTGTGAAAGTTTAGCATTGACACGTTTCAGAATTTCCTGTGCATCTCCGATCACACTGGCAGTTGTTTTGATGTTTTTATTAATTTCTGCATCATCGACATCAAATTGCAGAATTTTTGCTTTACTAGCAAACTTCTGCGTATTTCCAGTTACTCTGTCTGAAAATCTTGCACCGATCGTGATCAGCAGATCACATTCAGAGACGCCATAATTCGATGTTTTTGTTCCATGCATGCCAAGCATTCCCGTATAAAGATCATCTGTTCCGTCAAATGCACCTTTGCCCATTAGGGAATCTGCTACCGGGGCATCGATCTTTTTAACAAACTTCCGAAGTTCTTCAGAAGCATTGGATGCAACTGCTCCGCCACCGACGAACACATATGGCTTTTTGCTTTCTTCGATCAGCGCAACAGCACGTTCTACATCTTCTTCTCGAATTGTCGCTGTTACCCTTTCAATTGGTTTTGGTGTCATCTTTACATAATCTGTCGTATTCGCTGTTACATCCTTTGTAATATCGATCAACACCGGACCCGGTCTGCCTTCCTTCGCAATTACAAATGCTTTTCTAATTACATCAGCCAGTTTTGTTACATCTTTTACGATAAAATTATGTTTTGTGATTGGCATTGTAACACCTGTAATATCTATTTCCTGAAAACTGTCTTTTCCAAGCAGTGGAACCGTTACATTTGCTGTAATTGCAACTACAGGGATCGAATCCATATAGGCTGTAGCAATTCCTGTTACAAGATTTGTTGCACCTGGTCCCGAAGTTGCCATACAGACGCCTACCCTGCCTGTCGCTCTGGCATATCCATCTGCTGCATGTGCTGCTCCCTGTTCATGAGATGTCAATATATGTGTAATTTCGTCTGAATGCTTATAAAGTGCATCATAGACATTCAGGATCGCGCCACCCGGATATCCGAATACGGTATCTACTCCCTGCTCTTTCAGACATTCAACAATTATTTCTGATCCATTCAATTTCATAACCAAAATTCCTTTCATTATAGCAAAAACATCAAAGTGTCCCGTCCTATGTGTGCCTGCTGTTCAGTCTGACCGGATACTTTGATATTTTTTCTTTTATCATTTCATTTTGTCATTTAATTTTCTGGTACTTCCAGAACTGCTCCTCTGTTACCTGATGTGACCATTGCTGCATATCTTGCGAGGTAACCTGTTGTAACTCTTGGTTTTCTTGGTTTCCAAGCTTCTTTTCTCTTAGCAAGTTCTTCATCTGATACAGCAAGGACCAGTTTATTTTCAGGAATATTGATCTTAATGATATCTCCCTCTTCGACAAGTGCAATTGGTCCACCAACCGCAGCTTCTGGTGATACGTGTCCGATAGATGCTCCACGGGAAGCACCACTGAAACGGCCATCTGTGATCAATGCTACGCTTGAACCAAGTCCCATTCCTGCTATTGCAGAAGTTGGGTTCAGCATTTCTCTCATACCAGGACCGCCTTTTGGACCTTCATAGCGGATAACAACGACATCTCCTTCAACGATCTTTCCATTTTTAATTGCGTCAATTGCATCTTCTTCACAGTCAAATACTCTTGCAGGTCCTTCGTGAACCATCATTTCTTCACAGACTGCAGAACGTTTTACAACAGCTGTATCTGGTGCAAGATTTCCTTTCAGTACAGCAATTCCACCTGTCTGGCTATATGGATTATCTATTGGTCTGATAACTTGTGGATTCTTATTGATACAGCCTTCGATATTCTCTCCAACTGTTTTACCTGTTACTGTCATACAATCCGTATGGAGCAGATTCTTCTTGTTCAGTTCATTCATGACTGCATATACGCCGCCTGCTTCATTGAGTTCCTCAATGTATGTATGGCCTGCTGGAGCCAGATGACACAGATTTGGTGTTCTTGCGCTGATTTCATTTGCCATATGAAGATCAATAGCAACACCTGCTTCTTTTGCAATTGCAGGAAGATGAAGCATACTATTTGTCGAACATCCAAGTGCCATATCAACTGTTAATGCATTGACAAATGCGTCATGTGTCATAATGTCTCTTGGTCTGATATTCTTCTTTAACATTTCCATAACTTTCATACCTGCATGTTTTGCAAGCTTGATTCTCTCTGAATATACAGCTGGAATTGTACCATTTCCCTGAAGTGCCATTCCGAGTACCTCTGTCAGACAGTTCATGGAGTTTGCTGTATACATTCCAGAACAGGATCCACAGGTAGGACATGTCTTTGCCTCATATTCCTTGAGCTGCTCTTCCGTGATCTTTCCTGCTGCATAAGAACCAACTGCCTCGAACATACTAGAAAGACTTGTTTTACATCCGTTTACCTTGCCGGCAAGCATTGGTCCACCACTGACAAATACAGTAGGTACATTGACTCTGGCTGCGGCCATCAGAAGACCAGGTACATTCTTATCACAGTTCGGAATCATAACGAGTGCATCGAACTGATGTGCAAGTGCCATACATTCTGTGGAATCTGCGATCAGATCTCTTGTTACCAGTGAATATTTCATTCCGACATGCCCCATGGCAATTCCATCACATACTGCAATTGCTGGGAATACTCTTGGTGTACCACCTGCCATAGCAACTCCCATTTTTACTGCTTCAACAATCTTATCAATATTCATATGTCCTGGTACAATTTCATTATATGAACTAACGATACCTACCAGTGGTCTGTTCATTTCCTCTTCTGTAAGTCCCAGTGCATTAAACAGTGATCTGTGTGGTGCCTGCTGGGTTCCCTTTAATACTGCATCACTTTTCATATTTATCTCCAATCCTGCACGCTACCTGTGCAAAAATATTTATTTTCAATTCACGTCTGTTACATTCCTATTCCAGAGCCTCTATAGCTGATACTACAATTATTCATGAAACACACAGATAGAATAATCTTACTTTCACAGTAGACAAGCTCTATGCTCTCTGTGCGATCAGATCGCCCATTTCAGTTGTTGATACCTTTTTCATGCCATCTGACATAATGTCAACTGTTCTGTAACCTTCTTTTAATACCTGTTTTACGGCATTTTCAACTGCATCTGCCTCTTTATCCAGATCAAATGAATAGCGAAGCATCATTGCTGCTGAAAGAATCGTTGCAATTGGATTTGCTATGTTCTGACCGGCAATATCTGGTGCTGAGCCATGACTTGGTTCGTACAGACCCAATTTAGTTGCACCGAGACTTGCTGAGGACAGCATTCCGATTGAGCCTGTGATCATGCTCGCCTCATCTGAAAGAATATCTCCGAACATATTCTCTGTCAGAACCACATCGAACTGTCCCGGATTCATAACAAGCTGCATTGCACAGTTATCAACAAGCATATCCTGCAGTGTGACTTCCGGATAATCCTTTGCTACTTCTTTGACAACCTTTCTCCAGAGTCTTGAAGAATCCAACACATTTGCCTTATCAACACTAATTACTTTTTTGTTTCTCTTCATTGCGATTTCAAATGCCTTGACCGCAATTCTTCTGATTTCATTTTCATTGTATGTAAGTGTATCTGTCGCTGTTTCAACGCCATCTACCTTTTCTGTATGTCTTTCACCAAAATAAAGACCACCTGTCAGTTCCCTCATAATAACCAGATCAAATCCATCACCAATGACTTCATCCTTTAAAGGACATGCTTTTTTTAATTCATCATAAAGATAAGCCGGTCTGATATTTGCAAAAAGACCAAGTTCTTTACGAATCTTAAGAAGCCCTGCCTCCGGTCTGAGATTTGGTGCTACATCGTACCATTTTGAATTACCAACATTGCCACCAACGGCACCAAGAAGAACAGAATCGCTCTTTCTGGCAATTTCAATAGCTTCATCTGTAATTGGTACTCCATATTTATCAATAGAGCAACCGCCCATCAGAATATCAGTATAATTGAATGAGTGGCCGTATTTTTTTCCGACCTGGTCTAAAACTTTTTTAGCTTCTCCGACGATTTCAGGTCCTATTCCGTCACCAGATATAACTGCTATGTTAAAATCCATAAATCCACCTAGCCTTTCCTGAAGTATTGTTAATTTTTTAATTATTTAAGGTTTTTTGTGCCTATTGTTAATATAATAGACCAAATGTTACAAATTTTCAATAAAAAGTTTTACGCATTAAATTTTTGGTGCGTGAAACCGTTAAAGAATTATTCTAAAAATTAAAGGAATAGTCAAAAAAAAGCCAGTGCTTTCGCACTGACTTCTTAAAAATTCTGTATTTTTTCTGATTTGATTACTTTTCAGCTTTTTCAACTTCAACAACAGCTTTTTTCTGCATTGGAATTCTGCAGTTTTTGTTGTTACCAAATTCTACGATTACAGTATCATCTGTAATATCAATAATTGTTCCGTAGAAACCGCTTGTTGTAAGTACATAATCACCAATTTCCATTGATGACATCAGTTCATCCTGTTTTTTCTGCTGTTTCTTCTGTGGTCTGATTGCCATAAAATACATTAAACCACCGAGGAAAATCACATAAAAAATAATAATCCCTATCCAGCTTGCACTACTTGCAGTAAGTGTTACCATGCTTGTATCCTCCTAAAATCATTTAATAAATATCTATCTAAATTCTGATTCGAATTTAAATGCTACGCTTCATCGAGCTGCCTACTTGTCATAAGTTTTGAGCAGTTCAATTCTTTCTTTCTTAAATTCACTATATCTGCCTTCCTCAATCGCACCTCTGATATCTTCCATCATGTGATTATAGAAATACAGATTGTGAAGGACACATAATCTCATACCAAGCATCTCTTTTGCTTTCAGAAGATGTCTGATATATCCTCTACTGTAATTTTTACATGCAGGGCACTGACAGCCTTCTTCGATTGGTGCTGAATCTGTCTCAAACTTTGCATTGAACAGATTGATCTTACCGAACTTTGTATATACATGTCCATGACGGCCATTTCTCGATGGATAAACACAGTCAAAGAAATCGACTCCACGTTCAACCGCTTCAAGAATATTTGCCGGAGTACCGACACCCATCAGATAAGTTGGCTTATTCTGTGGCAGATATGGCACTGTCTTTTCAATAATGTCATACATTTCTTCATGTGATTCGCCTACAGCAAGTCCACCTAATGCATAACCATCAAGATCCATCTCTGAAATAACTTTTGCATGTTCGATACGAATATCAGCAAAAGTTCCACCCTGGTTAATACCAAAAAGCATCTGATTCTTATTAATTGTGTCAGGAAGTGCATTCAGTCTGTTCATCTCTGTTACACATCTTCTTAACCATCTAGTAGTACGGTCTACTGAATTCTGCATGTATTCACGAGTTGCAGGATGTGGTGGGCATTCATCAAATGCCATTGCAATGGTAGATGCCAGATTTGACTGAATCTGCATACTTTCTTCTGGTCCCATAAAGATCTTATGTCCATCAATATGAGAGTGGAATGTTACGCCTTCTTCTTTGATCTTTCTGAGTCCGGCCAGCGAGAACACCTGAAATCCACCTGAATCTGTTAAAATCGGCTTGTCCCAGTTCATAAATTTATGAAGGCCACCCATCTTTCTCACGATCTCATCACCTGGTCTTACATGAAGGTGATACGTATTTGACAATTCCACCTGTGTACCGATCTCCTGCAGATCTGTTGTTGCAACGGCACCCTTAATAGCTGCTGCTGTACCTACATTCATAAATACAGGGGTCTGAATTGTTCCATGTACTGTCTGGAATTCACCACGTTTGGCCATTCCATCAGTCTTTAAAAGTTTATAGTTCACAATATTTCCTCATTTCTTCTGTTAACATTCTAAGTATACAGAATATGACAGTCTTTTTCAACCATATTTCCTATAAAATATTTATAAAGACATGGTATTTACGCTCATTTTATCGTTGAAAGAATTCTGTTATTCTATCCATCCTTGATGTCATACCTTCAAAAAGAAGATCAACGAGTGTAATTGCAGTCATGGTTTCCACGACAACAACTGCCCTTGGCACAATCATTGGGTCATGGCGTCCTTTGATAGAAACGTCAATATTGTCTCCCTGACTGCTGATTGTTTTCTGTACTTTGGCAATGGATGGTGTTGGCTTAACTGCCGCACGGAATATGATATCAGTACCATCGCTCATGCCTCCAAGAATTCCACCCGCATGATTGCTCTCTTTGTAGACATTTCCCTGCTCATCGCAACGGAAGTTGTCATTATTCTGACTTCCTGTCATGCTGGCAGCCTCAAACCCATCTCCTACCTCAAAGCCCTTGACTGCTCCAATTGACATAATGGCTTTCGCAAGGCAGGCATCTAATTTATCAAAGACCGGTTCTCCAATTCCCGGAACCATATTCTTTACAACACATTCAATTACACCGCCCATAGAATCCTGCTGCTGGATTTTTTCAAGTGCATATGTCTCCACCTGTGCTGCTGCTTTTTCATCCGGCATATAAAATGCGTTATTTTGCGCTGCGGTCATATCAAAACGATCATAATCGATTTCAATACCACCAATCGCCTTTGCATATGCATTCACAGTAATTCCAAGCTGCGACAAGATTTTCATTGCTACTGCGCCAGCTGCGACCCTGCCAATGGTTTCTCTTCCTGATGAACGACCACCACCTCGATAGTCCCTAAATCCATACTTCTGATCAAATGTATAATCCGCATGTCCTGGTCTATAGTAACCTGCGATTTCAGAATAATCCTGTGATCTTTGTGTCTTATTATGAACAATCATGGAAATCGGTGTTCCAGTCGTCTTTCCTTCAAATACGCCTGAAAGGATTTCGACCGCATCGGCTTCTTTTCTTGGTGTGGTATATTTTGACTGTCCAGGCTTTCTCCTGTCCAGATATTTCTGAATATCATCCTCACATAATGAGAGTCCTGCCGGACACCCGTCAACCACAACGCCAAGTCCCTTTCCATGAGATTCGCCCCAAGTTGTAACTCTGAATATTTTTCCATATGTAGAACCAGCCATAGTAATCCCTTTCTTATCAAGTAGATTTTGTATTATCTTACAATTATCTGTTGATTATACTTCAACGCACTACCTCATTACAAGTTCTTTTTATGTAAGGCCTGCGAATACGCCCTTGTACTACCTTTACAAATTACTAGATCACATAATTCTGAACTGTTGCATTGTAATTATCTACAAGATCTGCAAGTGTCTTATGATCTACAACATTATTAATTGCTTCATATAACTCTTTCCACAGTGGCAGTGTTGCACAGTTTTCTGCTCTATCGCAGTCATTCATCTCACGATCCAGACATGCAACAGGTGCAAGACTTCCTTCTGTCAGTCTCAGGATCATACCGACTGTATATTCTTCCGGTTTTCTTGCCAATTTATATCCGCCTTGTGCCCCTCTGACGCTGATTACAAATCCAGCTCTGCTGAGGATTGAGATGATCTGTTCAAGATATTTTTCTGAAATCTCCTGTCGTGCTGCAATTGCCTTAATTGGTATATATTCTCCATTATCATTTATTGCGAGATCGAGCATCATTCTTAATGCATATCTGCCTTTTGTTGAAATCTTCATTTTGTATTCTCCTCCTTATTGTGCCCAGAAGCTGCACGAAAATATGATCTGCACTTCCAGTCAGCTATTGCTGCTTCTTATCATTTTACTTATGAAAAGCACTTATGACCTTTCGATCAAAAGTGCTTAATGTCCTGATTATCGCTTTCTGAAACAAGCGACATCGTTTTTCTGCTCTTTGCTACGTGATCCATATATGCTACAAACAGATCGATCATATCGATTCCGTGCTCTTTTGCAAGTTTTTCGACCTGTGGCTTCATTAATTCTGCCAGTTTTGCCTGTGGATCTGCCAGCTGCTTTTCTGTTACATACTGGTCGATCTGTTCAAATAATTCTCTTTTTAATTTTCCATCCATGTTCTTAATTCCTTTCAATGCATCAATTGTACCTAAAAATACGAAAAATGTACATCCAGTGCCTTTTCCTCTTTGTTCAGTATAACGGTGTGAAATGTGTTTCTTCTATATAAATAACTTATAACCAGATATAAAAATACATCCATACCAATTCATAGTTTACTGATATGAATGTATCGTATCATAAATTGAAAATCTTGTAAACCCTATTCTCCCTGCCCTCCGCCATTTATGGCACTTTGAGGGCAGACAGATGGATTACAGACGTATCGATTTCTTATTCTTCCAGTTCTTCTTCAATGCGTAAAAGACGATTATATTTGGCTGTTCTTTCTCCTCTGCAAGGTGCACCTGTTTTGATATAACCGGTATTTAATCCCACTGCAAGATCCGCTATAATCGTATCTTCGGTTTCTCCACTTCTATGGCTCATGATCGTCTTAAAGCCATTCTCTTTTGCCAGTTGTACTGTCTTCATAGTCTCATAGATGCTACCGATCTGATTTGGTTTAATCAAAATTGCATTTCCACAGCAGTTATCGATTCCTTTCTGCAGACGTAGCGCATTTGTTACAAACAGATCATCTCCGACCAGAATTACCTTATCTCCAATTTTACTTGTCAGAATTCTCCAGCCTTCCCAGTCTTCTTCATCAAGTGGATCTTCAATTGAAAAGATAGGATATTTTTCAACAATCTTCTCCCAGTATTCAATCAGTTCCAATGTTGTAAAACGCTGTCCGCTCTTTGGCAACAGATAGTCGTTGTCACTCTTCCACTCACTTGAAGCAGCATCGATTGCAATCATAAATTGATTATCCCTGCCATAGGAATATCCTGCTTTTTCAATTGCCTCAAGGATCAGATCAATCGTTGTCTCAGCAGAATCTACATCCGGTGCAAAGCCACCCTCATCTCCTACTGCAGTTGCCATTCCACGACTGTCCAAAATTTTTGCAAGCGTATGATAAACTTCCGCGCACCAGCGCATGCCTTCTCGAAAGCAGCAAGCTCCGATTGGCATGATCATAAATTCCTGAATATCAAGTGAATTCTTCGAATGTGCACCACCATTTAAAATGTTCATCATTGGCACTGGCAGTTTATTTCCTGCAACTCCTCCAATATAGCGGTATACCGGCATCCCACATGCCTGAGCTGCAGCGTTTGCAGCTGCAATGGAGACAGCCAGAATCGCATTGGCACCAATTCTTTTTTTCTCATCTGTTCCATCCAGACTTAATAACATTTTATCTATTTTGGTGATGTTACATATATTGACGTTTGCAAGGAGTGCATTAATTTCCTTATTTACATTTTCAACCGCTTTTAAAACGCCTTTACCATTGTATCTGGCTGGATCCTGATCTCTTAGCTCCAGTGCCTCGAAATGTCCTGTTGAAGCGCCACTTGGTGCAATGCCAAGACCAATCGTTCCATCATAAAGTTCCACCTGTGCTTCTACCGTTGGATTTCCTCTTGAGTCCAGTACTTCTCTTCCCTTTACTTCTTTAATAAATGTTTCCATAGTTCCTCCTTATCTTTTTTTCTTTTTATGCTATCTGCCATTTAGCAGGTAAAAACAATTTTCTCTTAGATTTGTTACATTTTTTCTACGAACAGCTTTCCACTTATATTTGCATTTCTTCTCATTACTACTTGTTGCCATAAGACAGATTGCTACTTATTGCCATGCGGCAGACGCAACCGGAACAGTTTTCTCTTCAGACGCTCCCACTTCCATGGAATCAATGGATAGAGATAACTCTTCCCCGACAATGTATTGTTAAATGCAACACAGATAAAGCAGAATACCAGTCCAATGATCAAACCGGTCAGATTCAGCCATGCGGTAAGCAGTAAAATAACAATTCTCATGAATTTCAAAGCATACCCCATCTCAAAACTTGCCTGGGAATACGTGGCCACTGAAACAAATGCCATATAAAGCAGGCTCTCCTGATTGAACCATCCACTCGAGACCGCATATTCTCCGACGACAATACCAGCTACAAGGCTGAGCGGAGTGGACAACATATTGGGCGTATTGACTGCTGCCATACGCAATCCATCAACTGCAATTTCTAGGATCAAAAGCTGTACAATAACCGGTACCGTTATATCATCTGTGATCTTGATAAAATCGAGCCACTGCGGAATCCACTCTGGATTATTAAGCAACAGTAACCAGACCGGTGTCACAATTACCGTTAGAATAGTGATCAGAAATCGTGTCATTCTCATATACGTACCAACGAGTGGTGGAAAATAGAAATCATCTGCCTCTTCAAGTACATCAAATACAGATGTTGGAAGGATCATGACTGCCGGAGAATTATCGACAATAACAACAATATTTCCATCTAGTATGGATGCTGCAGCCGTATCCGGTCTTTCTGAATATTTGAACTTTGGGAACGGATTGATCCATTTGCGTTCCAACAGACATTCAGCCAGACTCTGCACATTCATTGTCAGTGCTTCCACTTTGATATTCTGAATTTTCTTCCGCAGATCATCCAGAAATTTTTTATCCACTTTATCTTCAATATAACACAATGCGACATCGGATCTTGATCTTTCACCGACCCCTAAAATCTCAGTAGAAAAAAGCGGATCCCTGATTCTACGACGGATCAGTCCGACATTGTGAATCATCGTTTCTACAAAGCCATCTCTTGAGCCTTTTAATACTCTGTCTTTCCATGGTTCTGATACACTACGCATCGGATAGGTCCTGCAATCGATCGTAATGGCCTTCTCAAAGCCATCAATAAATACGACGGTCTGGCCCATCAGAATATTCGTCAATGCCTCTTCATAAGTACTTAATTCATTGATTTCAGTATATGGCATCCCCTTTTTCATAAATGTATGCTCATCTTTTAAATCTTCGGGTTTTAAAGAATAGAAAAACTGCATGAGCTTCTCTACCATATCTTCCTGTACAAATGCATCTATGAAGAAAAAGCCTGCTGTTTTTCCTCCAATTTCCAATGTTCTGTACAGGATATCAAAGTTTTTGTCGACGCGCAGCATTTTTTTCATCTGCTCCACATTCTGCTGTGCTGACGCTGTTAAATTATCCATCTGAACTACACACCATCCATTCTTCCTTTTTTCGATACAATTTAAGTCAGTACCTATATTTTCCTCTTCCAAAGAAATTTATTCACAAACTTTTTGGAAACTATGTTATAATTTTTGTCAGGAGAGATACGATATGATAAAAAGGGGGAATTCCTTATGAAAACACAAAGCAGACGCATTACGAAAACAATGGTCCTTATTCTGACACTGACCGTTTGTATCGGTGTGACAGGATGTAAGAAAAAATTTGATGTTACAAAACACATGGATGAGAATGTTGTAACAGTTGATAATACAACGCTAACAATGAAAGATATGATGTATTACATCATGGTAATGGAAAACACCGTTGAAGGACAGGCTATGATCTACAATGATAAAGATCCCAAAAGTTACTGGAACATTCATGTAAATGGTGTCTTTATGTCGGTATATGCCAGAGATCAGGCACTTGAGCAGGCCATTTATACAGAAATCCTGTATAACCTTGCCCTCAAAGAAAATATAACGATGAGCAGCAGTGAATTTCAGACTGCATCTTCTACTGCTTCTGATCAATATGACGATATGACGGATTACCAGAAAGAAGTAACCGGTCTTACAAGCGATGATATTCTGAATGCGGTGACCAAGAGCGCAATGGTCGATAAATATAACCAGAGTCTGATCAGTCAGAACATCATTACACAGGATGATACTGGAACAGATGGATCTTATTACCAGAGCATCCGCGACTCTCATAATATTAAGACAAATACCGATCTTTGGGAAAAAGTCAACCTCGGCAATATTACGATCAAGCGTAGCAAATAAAATTTAACTATCTGCATGCAATTATAAAAAGCATGCAGATACAAAATAAAAAAGAACAATACTGTGCACTAACATCAGTATTGTTCTTTTTTTCTATTTATATCTATAATTACTGATTTTCAGAGCGGAATTTTAACATATCATATCTCGCTTTTGCATCTTTCTCAGCCTGCTCAAATAATTCTTTTGCATGTTCTGGATTTTTCTTTTTCAGATTGATATATCTGTTCTCACCCATCAGGAAATCCTGATATTCTTTCGAAGGTGCTTTACAATCGAGCGTCAATGGGTTCTCGCCCTGTTCCTTCTTCCTTGGATCATAGCGGAAAATATTCCAGTATCCGGTGTCAACTGCCAGTTTTTCCTCGATCTGGGCGGTCGACATACCGGTACGAATACCATGATTGATACATGGTGCATATGCAATGATCAGTGAAGGACCCGGGTAACTCTCTGCTTCAATAATCGCCTTTACCATCTGTGCAGAATTTGCCCCCTGGGAGATCTGAGCAACATAAATATATCCATAGCTCATGGCAATTGCTGCAAGGTCTTTTTTCTTGACTTCCTTACCACCTGCTGCAAATTGTGCGATGGCACCCATTGGTGTTGATTTCGATGCCTGTCCACCAGTATTGGAATATACTTCTGTATCATATACCATGACATTGACATCTCTGCCCGATGCAAGAACATGATCCAGACCACCATAGCCAATATCATATGCCCATCCATCACCACCAAAGATCCAGACCGATTTCTTGGAAAGGATGTCTTTATCAGCAAGAACTTCTTTCGCCTCTTCACATTTACATTTTTCCAGCATTGGAATCATTTCTTTGACGACCTTTTCATTTTCTATGCTGTCACCAAATGTTTCCTCATATTTCTGGATTGCAGAAACCAGATCTTCATTATCCGTTTCCTTCTCTATTTTCTCCAGTAAATTTTTCAATGCAGCTCTTCTTGCATCATGAGCCAGTTTCATACCATAACCAAATTCCGCATTATCCTCGAACAGCGAGTTCGCCCATGCGGGGCCTCTTCCTTCTCTGTTGAACGTATATGGAGTTGATGGCGCAGAGCCTGCCCAGATTGACGTACAACCTGTAGCGTTTGCAATATACATTCTGTCTCCATATAACTGTGTGATCAGTTTCGCATATGGTGTTTCCCCACATCCGGCACAGGCACCTGAATATTCCAGTAATGGCTGTAAGAACTGACTACCTTTTACCGTAGAGCGTTTAAACTTTTCTACTGCTTCATCTTTGACCGCAATCGTTTCTCCCCAATCGAAGATACTCTGCTCATGTGCCTGGGAATCCATGGACTGCATTGTCAGCGTTGTTGGATCCTTCTTATTTCCAATGCAGGAAACCACGCAGGAGCCACAGCCTGTACAATCCATTGTAGAAATCGTCATCGCATAATAATATCCTGGCATTCCCGTCATTGGTTTCACTTTCATATCTGACGGAGCATTTTTTCTTTCCTCTTCCGTCATTACAACTGGCCGAATGACCGAATGCGGGCAAACATAGACACACTGATTACACTGAATACAGGTATCCTCATTCCAACATGGGACCTCTACAGCGATTCCACGTTTTTCAAATGCGGCGGTACCTTGAGGGAATGTACCATCTGCAATCTTTATAAAAGTAGAAACAGGGAGTTCATCCCCACGAAATGCGTTGATTGGTTTCTGGATCTGTTCAACGAAATCTCCAACTGTATACTTCTCTTTTTCTCCAACATAAACAGGACGTTTCAGATTGTCCGTACCATCCTTTGTAGGATGCTGGAATCCATCCGGATCCTTTTCTCCCGCTTTCGCCCATTCTGCCGGCACTTTTACTTCGACCATTTCCTGTCCACCACGATCGATGGCATCATGATTCATTTTAACAATGTCTTCGCCCTTTTTTGAGTAAGATTTTGTCGCTGCCTCTTTCATATATCCAACAGCTTCCTCATATGGGATTATGTCTGTCAATTTGAAAAATGCAGACTGTAAGATTGTATTGATCCGGCCTCCCAGACCAATCTCACGACCAATTTTAATACCATTGATAATGTAAAAATGAATATCATGCTCTGCAATATATTTCTTTGCTGAATCTGGAAGATGGTTTCCAGCCTCATCTGGTCCCCATTCGCAATTGAGCAGAAATGTGCCTCCGTCCTTGATATCTTCGACCATCTTATATTTATTCAGATATGCCTGGCAGTGACACGCAACAAAATCCGCTTTATCGACCAGATATGTCGATCTGATTGGTGTTTTACCAAATCGCAAATGAGAAACCGTAATACCACCAGATTTTTTGGAATCATAATCGAAATAGGCCTGCGCATACATATCCGTGTGATCCCCAATGATCTTAATGGAATTCTTATTTGCACCTACCGTACCATCCGCACCAAGGCCCCAGAATTTACAGCAGGTCGTATCTTTATCCGAGGTATCCGGATTCTCCTTGTTTTCCAGGGACAAATGTGTCACGTCATCAGTAATACTGATCGTAAAGTTCTTTTTCTCTTCATTGCGATATACAGAAACAATATCCGCAGGTGTGGTATTTTTTGAACTCAGTCCGTAACGGCCATTGAACACTTTCACGTTTTCGAATTTACTATCTTTTAAGGCTGCTACCACATCCAGATAAAGTGGTTCACCAAGAGAACCCGGCTCTTTTGTTCTGTCTAGGACACTGATTGTCTGTACAGTCTTTGGTATCTCATCAACCAGATGCTGTGCACAAAACGGACGATAGAGATGAACTTTTATTAAGCCCGTCTTTTCTCCATGTGCGTTCAGGTAATCGACAGTTTCCTCGATCGTCTCACAAACAGAACCCATGGCAACGATAATATGCGTAGCATCCTTTGCTCCATAATAATTAAAGAGCTTATAATCGGTGCCAATTTTCTTATTGACCTTATCCAAATATTTGCTAACGACACCTGGTACTGCATCGTAATATTTATTACATGCTTCACGGTACTGGAAAAAAATATCAGGATTCTGTGCGGAACCTCTTAATACAGGATGTTCTGGATTTAATGCTCTCTTCCTGAATTCCTGTACCGCATCCATATTGCACATTTCTTTCAGATCCTCATAATCCCACATCTCGATCTTCTGAATTTCATGGGATGTACGGAATCCATCGAAAATATGCATAAATGGAACTCTGCCCTCAATCGCTGCCAGATGAGCTACTGCTCCCAGATCCATAACTTCCTGCACGCTGTTGCTGACCAGCATACCAAAACCAGACTGTCTACATGCATAAATATCCTGATGATCTCCAAATATGGACAGTGCATGGCTGGCTATTGTTCTGGCTGAGACATCCATAACCCCTGGTAAAAGTTCACCAGCCACCTTATACATATTTGGAAGCATCAGAAGAAGGCCCTGGGATGCTGTATAAGTCGTCGTCAGGGCCCCCGCTGTTAAGGAGCCATGAAATGCACCAGCTGCGCCTGCTTCCGACTGCATTTCTGTCAATTGTACCGTATTGCCAAAAATATTCTTTCTACCTTCTGTCGCCCACTGATCCGTATAATCGGCCATTGGAGATGAAGGTGTAATTGGATAGATCGCAGCAACTTCAGTAAATGCATAGGAAACATGCGCTGCCGCCGTATTACCATCCATCGTTTTCATTTTTCTTTTCAATTTTACTACCTCTCTTTGGAATATTTACTACTTTTCATAGTGTATTTTCTTCCAAAATCAAGGTCTTATTCAAAAATCAACAACTTCGTATCATTTATTTTAATTCTTTATGCCTGACAATATTCCTTTAATTCTTCCCCCCACACCTGTATAAGGCGTTCCAGGCGAAATGAAGCATTTGCAGGACTGGTCGATGGAAGTTCCGTAATTGGAACATTCGTTTGTGTCTGCGTATATTTTCTATAAAGTTTCCCCGCTGTCTTACCATTTGCATAAATTCTTGTTACCTGTGTTTTTTCCAGGACTTCTGTCAGATCATTTACTTTTACATTTTCAATACTACTGTCACTCGAACCCGTTATATCACAACTTTCAATTACATCCCAGAGTGCGATGTGATGTTTTAAAAGCATCTGCTTTTTTTCTGATATACCTACTGGCACTTCACATTCGCAGAGTGATGCAAGTACTTTCCAGAAACGATTCTGTGGATGTCCATAATAAAATCCCTGCTCTCTGGATTTCACTGATGGAAAAGATCCAAGGATCAGTATTTTTGAGTCTTGTGCAAAGACTGGTCCAAATGTATGTTGTGCGTGCTGCTTTTCTGCTTTCAAAGTAATTTCTCCATTCCTTTTATTTCTAATTTATTTCTAATTTATATTTATCTTAATTCTATTTTATTTCTATCAGAAAGGACGCTGTGACAAGGATTTCATCTTCATCGTACAGCGCCCTGATGTTCTTATTTTATTTACAAATTTATTTTGATAGAGTTATCCTGTACGCTTCCTTAAATTTGTTAGCGCAGTGTCCATGTTTTTCCGTGATCCTGTGATACATACTCTATACTATCATTCTGGTTATAATCTCCATCCTGTCCCTGGCCAATGGTCAGCACAATTTCGTCTCCCTCTTTTCTTACTCCGGTAGGCGTATCATAAACTGACACATTTTCTCCACCAATCGAAACTTTCGGAGTATCAAACGTAATCTTTGTTACCGTAGTGCCTCCATCAAATGTCTCATATACGTCCGCGGTTTCTCCTCCACTGTGAGAAAGGAAAAGGAATCCCAGGTCTTCATCAATGAACTGTGCTGTTCCATTCGAACCGCCCACACCGAACGGATCTTCATTGACGATCTCATACGTCTGTCCTGCATCCGTAGTTTTCTGAAGATTATAAAATTTTGATCCTGCAGCCGCATCTACCACACGAAGTATATATCCTGTCGTATCTGAAACATAGCTGGTCGCATCATTCACTGATTTTTTTGCCGCTGCCTCTTGGGACTGTTGTTCCTGTGCAGTTGTAGAACTGAACATACTTTCCCATGCGACCATATTGACATCATCGACAAGAATATAACGATGTGGTGTATAGTCTCGCTCATCCCTGTCCTGATTGTAGCCGACAAATGTAACACTCATGGTATTTGCAACTATGTCACTATAGACCATGTTCGCTGCATTCTTCTGTTTCTGATCTTTCGTTGTATAAATGATACCCTCTGTATTCTTTCCCCAATTTCTCTCGGGATAATAAAATAATTCATAGGTCGGATTCCGCTTTTCCCACTCTGAAAATGGCTGATTCAAAAAAACAGAATTGACGACATCCTGAAACTGTGATAAATTTCTATCTTCCGGAACCTCACTGGCTGAGCTGTCCATCGTATATGTTTTCACAAGCATCTTATTTTTTCTAGCTTCCAATGATTTTATATTATCCACATCCACATTCGACAAATCCGGATACTTTATTTCATAATATTTAGTTTTACCATTTCCAGTTTCCCCATACACTGTCATATGAATACTTTGGATTTTCCCGTCTGGGTTAAATGTAATATCCTCTGTCTCATTGACATAGAGATTCTCTGGCAGATCCATCTGCGCACGAATATCTGAAATCATACCATCAATTCCACTCTCATAGAGATTGTTGTGATTAAATGTTACATAACCAGAAGTCAGAAGCTGTGTGATCGATCCACTGACACCAATTCCGTTCTTTTTGATCTGTACTGCTGTTACAATCGTTGAAACGAGGATCACCGTAGCAATGACCAGTTTTTCAACAGCTATCAGGTAACGCAGTTTTTTTGATGTTTTCTTTCCAGATGAACTTGCTCTTTTTATTGCAAGTGCTAATATAAATCCTGCAGAAATTGCTGTCAGTACAAATCCGATACCAGCAATAAAGAGATAGTGCCCTACATTACCCATCCTCAGAAAGTGATAGCTGTTGATAAGAAATACAAGATAACATACCATCATAATAATTTTGAGTGCCGCAATATACAGACTCATTTTTACATGCTGTTTGCTATAGACCTGATCCAGACGTTTCCCTTCTGCCTGCCCAATTTCCACACTATCAGGGGACTTCATCCCATCTATTTGCTCTTCTTTTGCATTCGATCGTTGCGTATCATTATGTTCCATTTTTTCCTCGTCCTTTCAAATTGTGCACTTTACATAAATCTTTATGCGTTAATTTCCACACTTTTCCATTATACCCACATCTACTCAGGAAAACAATATTTCACAATAAAAAGTCCATATCAGTTTGTGATACAGAATTTTTATCCTGTCACTGTCTGATATGGACCTTTTTCTTATTTATAATATGGAGACCAATTCTTTAAGATCATTTTCACTTATCAGTCATCATTTCCCTGAAGTGCATCATAACCTGTTTCGCCTGTACGAACCTTTACTACATTTTCAACATCGTATACGAAGATCTTACCATCTCCAATATGACCTGTGTAAAGAATCTTTCTGGCTGTTTCAATAACATCCATAACCGGTACTTTGGAAATGACCATCTCAACCTGAATCTTTGGAAGAAGCTGCATATCAACTTCAACACCTCTGTAATATTCAGGAGCACCCTTCTGAACACCACAGCCAAGAACCTGTGTCACTGTCATACCTGTTACTCCGATATTATTCATTGCTTTCTTCAAAGCTTCGAATTTTGCCTGCTTTGTCAGAATTTCAACTTTCGTAATCTTCTTACCGGAAGTATCAGCGGAAACCTTCATGCTGACAGGCACTGCAGCTTCCATCTTTTCACTACCAAGAGAAACTATATCATCTTCTACATCAGATGTCAGTGTAGGAATTGAAGTAGTTAATGTAAAGTCAGCATAAGCACCACTTGCAAGACCATGTTCTGTTGCATCAAGACCTGTGATTTCTTCTTCTACAGAAGCTCTCAGTCCAACTGTATGCTTTAATGCCTGGAATACGATGATCATTGTAATAACGACCCATGTAACAACTGCAACAATACCAAGTGCCTGAATTCCAAGCTGCTTAAATCCACCGCCGTAGAAAAGTCCAAGTCCAATATCACTGTCTGTAGAGAAAAGACCGACCATTAATGTTCCGAGAAGACCACATGATCCGTGAACACCAACAGCACCAACAGGATCATCAATTTTTAACTTCTTATCAATAAATTCAATTACTACAACAACTGCAATACCAGCTATAATACCAATGATTGCTGCACCAAATGGATCAACGACATCACAGCCAGCTGTAATTGCTACCAGACCTGCAAGTGAACCATTTAATGTCATGGATACATCTGGTTTCTTATAACGAACCCATGTAAAGATCATTGTTGTTAATGTTGAAACAGCTGCTGCAAGATTTGTTGTCATAAAAATATGACCTGCAGATGTCAGTGCTGAATCTGAATCCATTGCAACTGTTGAACATCCGTTAAAACCGAACCAGCAGAACCAAAGAATAAATACACCAAGTGCACCAAGTGTTAAACTGTGTCCAGGGATTGCTTTTGATTTACCATCTTTTGTATATTTACCAATACGAGGTCCAAGGATGATTGCTCCGATCAGTGCTGCTGTACCACCAACCATATGTACTGCAGCAGAACCTGCAAAATCATGAAATCCGAGCTGTGCTAACCAGCCGCCGCCCCAGATCCAGTGTCCTGAGATCGGATAAACAACTAAAGAAATAACTGCACTGTAGATACAGTAGGAAATGAACTTCGTTCTTTCTGCCATTGCTCCGGAAACAATTGTTGCTGCCGTTGCACAGAATACTGTCTGGAACATCATGTAAGCAAAGAACGGAACCCCATCTGGTAATATATCTGAATAATTACCAAGTGTAAAGAAATCGAGGCTTCCAATAAATCCATTGCCTGCGCCAAACATAATACCAAAACCTATGAGCCAGAAGATTGGAGTACCAATACAAAAGTCCATAAGATTTTTCATAATAATGTTACCTGCATTTTTTGCTCTGGTAAAACCTGTCTCGACCATTGCAAAGCCGGCCTGCATGAAGAATACCAGTGCGGTACCAAGAAGTACCCAAATTGTGTTAACTGATGAAAATTCCATATCAATTCCTCCTTTATTGATTGAACAAAAATGATTTCGCCATTACCTGATGTTTTGATTTGTTCAGATAAAAAAAGCGCGTAGCTCAAACTTTTATGAAGCTACACGCATTTGTGTTAAAATTCTCTGTTCAATTTATAAAAAGACTATAAACTTTGGCAGAATTAAATTATTGAATAAATCGGATATAATCATTGACTTTTCAGAATTCTTTTTGTATTGTTATTAGTAAATAAATGAAAACTTTAGAAAGGAGTCGCATCATGACCCTGAAACCAAACATCAAATTCATTCAGCCATTTATTCCATTCTTGAATACGATTTACCACTATTCAGAATTTTTTATATCCAATGGCAGTTTTCAGGCTTTGTTCTATGAATTTAAATTTCGTAACCGCAGAGAAAGGAAGCTTCGCTTTATTCCGAGCGGATGCACTGAACTCATATTTGCTTATAATACAACGAATCAGAAGTTTGAAATTCTGACAATTCCTACAAGTTCTGAGCACAAAGAAATCGAACTGCCTGACTACGAACATTACTTTTGTATCCGCCTGGATGCAGGCATCAATCATGAATATCTTGCGAACTGCAATTATTCGTCTTTCTTATTCCAGCTGCGAAACAGCCAGTATCTCGACGATAAATTCCTGTTCTTCCTGGAAAATACAAATCTTCATAAATTACAGTCCATCTCCCCATCTGCCAGATACATGCTGCAGGAAATAGAAAAATCCCTCGGCATGGTCCATATATCTGAACTTGCCGAAGGACTTTGTTATTCTACCCGTCATACGAACAGGATTTTTATTGACACCCTTGGTTTTGGACCAAAGGATTATTGCAAATACATCCGCCTGCAGAACGCTCTCTGCGAAATGATTCAGGATCCACTACGTAATAATTCTGAATTCATTCACAATATCGGCTATTCTGACCAGGCTCATTTTCAGCGAGAATTTAAAGCATTTCTCGATATGACGCCAAAGCAGTACATAAAAAAGATCCTATGTCCATACCTTAATCATCAAAAAGAAATTCGCTCATGACACTATTACTAATATCAATTCCACGGGCTGTTAGGAACACTCTGTCTTCGTGTACCACCAGCAGTCCTTCTTCTAAAAATTTACTTGTAATTTTCCCATATACTGAATCATAAGAAACGCCAAAACGCTGCAGAAAATCACTTTTTAAGACTCCGTGGATCTTTCTCAATCCGAGGAACATGAACTCTTCCATCCGGTTATGTAGTGTAAGTGGTGTAATATCTGTTCGAATCAACTCTTTTTCTGAGGAATGTGCAATATACTTCCTGATATCATCTATATTTTTGTAACGAACATTGTTGTAGTATGAAGCTGCACCAATTCCAAAGCCAAGATAAAAAGATGGTTCCCAATACGACAGATTGTGCTGGCACTCGTATCCGGACTTTGCATAATTAGATATTTCATAATGCTCATATCCGGCACGTTCCAACATTTCCTCTGTCAGATAGTACATCTTACGCTCAAATTCCTCACATGGAATTCGATCGATTCCCTGCTGTCTTTCTGCTTCAATTGCCCGATAAAGAGGTGTTCCTTCCTCCAAGATCAGACTGTAAGCAGAAATATGCTGCGGTTCGAGCCGCAGCACCTTTTCCAGTGTATTTCTCCAGGATGCTATGGTCTGATTCGGAAGTGCAGAAATCAGATCAATATTGATATTGTCAAACCCTGCTCTTCTTGCACATTCATAACTTTCTATAAAGCTTTCATAGGTGTGAATTCTTCCGATTGCATGCAGTTCCGTATTGTCCGCAGACTGCAAACCAAAGCTGATTCGATTGATTCCAACGCTTTTATAAGCCATCAGTTTTCCAACAGATACAGTTCCTGGATTGCATTCTATCGTGACCTCAGCTTCGTCTAAAATATTAAAGTTCTGTCTGAGTGCCGTCATGATATCCTCAATCAGAAGCGGATTAAGTGTGGATGGTGTCCCACCACCGAAGAAAATTGTCGCTACAGAATCAATACAGCTGTTTTGTCTGATTTCCTCAATCAATGCATCGACATAATCCGACTTTGTCGCTTCATCTGCCGGACCTGACAAAAAGTCACAGTACGCACATTTTTTCACACAAAATGGTATATGAATGTAAATTCCTATTCTCTTGTCACTATAATCCTCTACTATTTTATTCATCATCTAATTTTAACACGCTCATGAATGCCTTCTGTGGAATTGAAACGTTACCCACTTCACGCATTCTCTTCTTACCTTCCTTTTGTTTTTCGAGTAACTTACGTTTTCTAGAAATATCACCGCCATAGCACTTGGCAAGGACATCTTTTCTCATCGCTTTTACTGTCTCTCTGGCAATTACCTTGCTGCCAATTGCAGCCTGAATAGGAATTTCAAATAACTGTCTTGGGATCTCTTCCTTCAGTTTTGCACACATTTTTCTACCACGTTCTGCCGCACTTCCTGCATAAACGATAAATGAAAGTGCATCCACTTCTTCTCGGTTGATCAGGATATCCAGTTTGCAAAGATCAGACTTTACATATCCCTTCATTTCGTAATCAAAAGAAGCATATCCTCTAGAACGAGATTTTAATGCATCAAAGAAATCATAAATGATTTCATTCAATGGAAGTTCATATTTTAAGAGCGCTCTTGTCTCTTCCATATATTCCATACCAATATAGACGCCACGTCTCTCCTGACACAGCTTCATAATTGGACCAACAAATTCTGTTGTTACCATAATTTCCGCATTTACCATCGGTTCTTCCATAAAGTCGATTTCCGATGGATCCGGTAAATTGGATGGATTCGTCAGTTCGATAACATCTCCATTGGTCTTATGCACCTTATATACAACGCCTGGTGCTGTTGTAACAAGATCAAGATTATATTCTCTTTCCAGTCTTTCCTGGATAATTTCAAGATGTAAAAGGCCAAGGAATCCGCAACGGAACCCAAAACCAAGAGCAATCGAGGTCTCTGGTTCGAACTGCAGGGATGCATCATTTAACTGTAATTTTTCAAGGGCATCACGAAGATCCGGATATTTTGATCCATCCGCTGGATACAGACCACAATATACCATTGGGTTGACTTTCTTATATCCTGGCAACGGTTCTGCACATGGATTTTCAAGATCTGTAACCGTATCACCAACCGCTGTATCTTTCATGTTCTTAATGCTTGCAGTAATATAACCTACCATACCTGCAGACAATTCATCACATGGAATGAACTGGCCAGCACCAAAGTATCCAACTTCGACAACTTCTTCACTGGCACCTGTAGCCATCATTTTGATCTTGGTACCTTTTTTAACTGTACCTTTTTTAATTCTACAGAAAATGATGACACCTTTGTATGCATCGTAGAGAGAATCAAAGATCAATGCCTGTAATGGAGCGTTTGGATCACCTACTGGCGCAGGAATCTTCTTTACGATCTGTTCGAGGACTTCCTCTATATTGATGCCATTTTTAGCTGAAATCAGCGGTGCATCCTGAGCTTCAATACCGATAACATCTTCGATTTCCTCAATCACACGCTGTGGTTCAGCACTAGGCAGATCGATCTTATTAATAACCGGAAATACATCCAGATCATGATCAAGTGCAAGATAGACATTTCCAAGAGTCTGTGCTTCAATTCCCTGTGCTGCATCCACTACAAGAATCGCGCCATCACATGCCGCAAGGCTTCTTGATACTTCATAGTTGAAATCGACATGTCCCGGTGTATCGATCAGGTTGAAGATATATTCTTCTCCGTCCTGTGCTTTGTAAACAATACGAACCGTCTGTGCTTTGATCGTAATCCCACGTTCTCTTTCCAGTTCCATATTATCCAGAACCTGTGCCTGCATTTCACGGCTTGTAAGCAGTCCTGTTTTCTCGATAATTCTGTCCGCAAGTGTGGATTTGCCATGGTCGATGTGGGCAATAATACAAAAATTTCTTATATTTTTCTGATTAATATGTGACATAAAATCCTCCATTAGTAAATGGCCAGTCTTAATTCGTCTGGCTGTTAATATAATCCAGTATACCGTTTGCAATTGCCTTTGCACACTGGTTTTTTCTTCCTGTAACAAGTTCGTTGTCCTGACTGTTCGTTATAAATCCCAGTTCCAGGATACAGCTTGCGCAGCTGCTGTGATTGTTGATATAGTAATTTGTTGAGGCACTTGTCATAGTTCCAGTCTTTAAGCCTCGAATCGATGCACCGGTCACTTTCTTCAACTGACTCAGCACATCACTTGCCAGTGCACTGGAATCTGCAGGTGCACTGCTATGTATCCAGGCCTCAATTCCTCTTGCTGAACTGCCGCCCGCATAATAATTTCTATGAATTGAAACAAGCAGACCGGCATTTGCTTCTTTCGCGATCCGTACTCTGTCTGAAAGTTCCACATAAGTGTCTGTTGTTCGTGTCATAACCACCTGAATTCCCTGTGATTCCAGTTCTTCCTGAACCAGTCTGGCGATCATGAGCGTCGAATCCTTCTCATATTTTCCCTCGTATTCTGCTCCGACATCGTTTCCTCCGTGGCCTGCATCTATACATACAATTCTTGGATTCCCCTGTCCGTTATCTGAGATCTGTCCAGCATCCAAACTATCCTGTGCTTCAAGTTCCATCGCACTTGTCGTAGAGCCTGTCCCACTTCCATAGTCTTTCCAGATCAGCCATATTAATATACCAACAGTAACCGCTAAAAATCCAAGCAGCACCCGTTTTGTACGTCCTATTCTGCTCTTTTTCTTACTGCTCTTTTTTTTATCAGCAGTTTGCGTATGCAATGCTTCTTTTCTTTCACTTTGTGCCTTATACGAAGTATGACCTGCCAAATGGTATGGTCTGCCAGCTTTTGTAGAATATGATTTTCCCCTGTGATTCCTTAAATCACGATCATAATCAAACCGATTTACTTCCTTCATAAATGCGCCTCCATGCCGGATGTCATCCCGGTTCTTAGAATGCTCCGGTAAAATATCTGGACTAAAATCGAATCGTTTCATAATCGATTTCAGTCTTATAACCTGCCTTATCTGCGTGTCAGCAATCCCCATTGTATGAACACTCAAAATTTGATTCTTAATCAGACATGAAAAAAGCTACAATACCTGATTATGCTTCTATCATAGTATTGTAGCATATTATTATATTTTAATCCATCCTAAAAATCAATCATAAATCACATAAATCCGCAATCACTTCGCGAACGCTCTCGATTTTATGACTTTTGTAAGCATTTGCTCCACAAAATATCAGTCCTTCGTCAACATTTCCCTTTACCGCCTCGACAAGCGCCCTTGAAATACAGTATGGAATATCAGGTCTCTTACAACCTTTGATACACTGATAACACTTCTGAAGCTTTACAGGATTTTTTTTGCTTTCTGTAAGGAAACGATTTTTCACTGCCCGGCCCGGCATACCGACTGGACTCTGCACGATTATAATATCTTCTTTCTTTGCCTTGATAATTGCATCCTTATAAATGTCAGATGCATCACATTCCTTGGTCGTAATAAATCTGGTCGCTACCTGAATGCCATCGACCCCCAGTTCCATTGCATGACGGACATCGTCTTTATCACAGATTCCTCCGGCCAGGACCACTGGAATCTTTTTCTGATATTTTTCTTCATAGCCTCGCAAAATCGTTATAATATCGCGTACCTGTGTATCATAATCCAGTGTATCAATATTCGTCAGATCCTCTGGATGAAAACCCAGATGTCCTCCGGCAAGTGGTCCTTCAATCACCAGTAGATCTGGCATCCTTTTATACTTTCGATCCCACATTTTCAGGATGACAGTTGCTGATTTCGGAGTTGAAACGATCGGTGCGATCTTCGTTTTGCTTCCGGCTACGAGTTCAGGCAAAGTAATCGGCAACCCTGCTCCTGAGACAATCAGAGGAACTTCTGCTGCAACGGCCGCCTTTACATATTCTTCATAACATTTGGTCGCAACCATAATATTGATACCAAATACACCACCATTTGCAAGTTCTCTTGCCATACTGATATGCTTTCCAACGGCACGCAGATTTGCCTGCAGTGGATTTTCTTCATAATCAGGTTCATCATACCCGATCTGCGCTGCTGATATCATACCGACGCCACCTGCAGCTGCCACGCTTCCTGCCAGTCTGTATCTGCTGATTCCAACTCCCATTCCTCCCTGGATAATCGGAATTTTTACCTCTAAATCATCTATCTTCATTGGCTGTAATTTCATTACATCACCCTAAACCTTTCATATCTGTTCTGTATCAGTTCTTTTTCTGACATCTGATCATATTTGAGCAGAAATTCAGCAATTCTTTTCTTCATAGGCAATGCCACACGCTTTAAATTATCCCTGGTAACCGGCTCTTCTTCTGCAATGATCTGGTCTATGATTCCAAGCTCCAGAATCTCTTTTGCCGTGATCTTCATGACCTGTGCCGCCTCATGGGCTTTTCCGGCATCTTTCCAGAGAATTGATGCAAATCCCTCTGGTGAAAGGACTGAATATATCGCATTTTCCATCATCCAGACTTCATTTGCCACGCCAAGTGCCAGTGCCCCACCACTGCCACCTTCTCCAATGACGATTGATAATACCGGCACTTTCAGAGATGCCATTTCGAACAGATTTCTGGCAATCGCTTCTCCCTGGCCCCTTTCCTCTGCACCAATTCCACAGTATGCACCCGGTGTATCGATCAGACAGAGTACTGGTCTGTGAAATTTTTCGGCCTGCTTCATCAACCGCAATGCTTTTCGATATCCTTCCGGATATGGCATACCAAAATTTCTCTTTATGTTCTCTCTTGTGTTATTTCCCTTCTGCTGGCCGATCACAGTAACCGGCTGTCTACCGAACATAGCAATTCCGCCAACGATCGCGCCATCATCTTTGTAAGCACGGTCTCCATGCAGTTCCAGAAAATCTTTTGTCAGATTTGCAATATAATCCATTGCACCAGGGCGATTTTTTGCTCTTGCGTTCTGCACACGAGCCCATGCATCTGTCTCATCCGTAAGAGAATCCACCTGTTTTTTTTTGGCTGACAAGTGTTCTTTTTTTAAAATCTTTTCTTCGAGATAAGCGCTGTATGCCTTCATACGATTATCTACAGGCTGTGTATGAAAAGCAAGGAGTTTAGCAAGCACATCTTTCAATTCTTCCCTTTCCACGATTTGATCGATCAATCCGTGTTCGAGCAGAAATTCAGACCGCTGGAAGCCATCAGGCAATTCCTGTCCGATCGTCTGACGGATCACTCTCGGTCCTGCAAAGCCGACCAGAGCTCCAGGCTCAGCCAGGATTACATCTCCAAGCATTGCAAAACTTGCTGTAACCCCACCTGTTGTTGGGTCTGTAAGCACTGACACAGTCAGAAGCCCCGCTTCATCATGTCGTTTAATTGCAGCACTTGTTTTTGCCATTTGCATCAAGGAAACGATACCTTCCTGCATTCTGGCACCACCAGAACAGGTGAACAAAATGACCGGCAGTTTCATTTCTGTCGCTTTTTCCACTGCACGTGTAATCTTTTCACCGACCACATGACCCATACTGCCCATTAAAAATGCTGTATCACAGACAGCCAGCACCGCACTCATTCCATTCAGCTTCCCAATCCCGGTCACAACTCCTTCGTCAAGACCTGTGTTCTCTTTCAGTTCATTAATTTTATCCAGATATCCTGGATATTCAATTGGATTCTTTTCGGTAAGACCACAGTCCCATTCTTCAAATGTTCTCTCATCTGTAACCATTGCGATTCGTTTTCCCGCTCCGATCCGAAAATAATGGCCACATTTTGGACAAACCATATTTTGTGATTCCAGGTCCTCCGTAAAAATCATCTCACCACATGCATTACATTTGGTAAACAGACCATCAGGCACGCTGGGACTATTGTCCTGTGTCATCGCATCCCTGCCAGAATCGAGCGAAATGTATGTAGTTTTCTTAAACATCTCTTTTAATAACATTTGCAGTATCCTTTCATATAGTTTGCTAATTAATTTGTAAATTAAATCATTTGAAGTTCAAAATATCTTATCAAAAAAATCAAATCAAATCCTGTTACATATCATATTCATCCTGAATAAAATGTGTATCCGTCTTTCCATTGACAAATCTTTCATTGTGAAAGATTTCATACTGAAAATCCAGATTGGTATCAACACCTTCGACAACAATCTCTCCAAGTACGCTTCTCATTTTTCTGATTGCATGCTCCCTGTCCTTATCACAGACCATTACCTTTAAGATCATGGAATCATAGAATGGTGGAATCTGATAACCTGTAAAAATAGCTGTATCGATTCTAACTCCATTTCCTCCCGGAATATGAAGGTTTGTAATAGTCCCTGGGGATGGCATAAAATTCTTTTTGGGATTTTCTGCATTGATCCTGCATTCAATCGCATGCCCACGAAGCTTAATATCACTTTGCGCATAGGTAAGGTGTTCTCCTGCAGCAATTCTGATCTGCTCTCTGATCAGATCGATTCCTGTCACCAGTTCCGTTACGCCATGTTCCACCTGTATTCTTGTATTCATTTCCATAAAATAGAACTGATTATTGTGATCCAGTAAAAATTCTATTGTCCCAGCACTAAAATATCCAACTGCTTTTGCTGCCCTGATTGCCGCGTTTCCCATTTTTTCACGCAGTTCCTCACTGATGGCGTTAGAAGGAGATTCCTCTATCATCTTCTGATGTCGTCTTTGAATTGAACAATCTCGCTCTCCCAGATGAATCACATTTCCAAAATGGTCTGCAAGAATCTGAAATTCGATATGTCTTGGTTTTTCCACATATTTTTCAATATACATGGTGTTATCACCGAATGAGCTGACCGACTCACGTTGTGCGGTTGTAAAATTGTGTTCAAATTCATCTGCGCAGGAAACGATTCTCATTCCTTTTCCTCCGCCACCTGAAGACGCTTTTACGATTACTGGATATCCTATTGTTTCCGCTATCTTTATCCCTTTTTCCCACTCATAGACCGGTTCTTTTGTGCCTGGGACAACTGGTACTCCTGCTGCCATCATCGTATTTCTGGCTTCAGACTTATTGCCCATTCTGTCAATCAGATCTGCATCCGGTCCGATAAATGTGATGTTGCATTTTTCGCATAAAGAAGCAAATCTGCTATTCTCAGAAAGAAACCCAAATCCTGGGTGAACTGCATCTGCACCGGTTGCGACTGTTGCACTTATGATCCGTTCCATATTCAGATAACTGTCAGTAGCCGATGCTTTTCCTATGCAGATACTTTCATCTGCAAGCTGTGTATGGAGTGCCTCTCGGTCTGCCTCAGAATAAACTGCAACTGTTTTGATTCCCATCTCTCTGCAGGCGCGAATGATCCGCACTGCAATTTCTCCTCTGTTTGCTATCAATATTTTTTTAAACATTTCATCACCTTAACTAACCTATCATAAATGTCAATTCTGCAGTCATGACAACTTTTCCATCAACAGATGCCTTGGCATTACCGATTCCAACAGGTCCTTTCTGTTTGACGATTTCACATTCCAGCTTTAACGTGTCGCCCGGTGTCACTTTCTGTCTGAATCTTGCGCCATTAATCCCACCAAAATATGCTGTTTTTCCCTTATTTTCTTCCATTGAAAGTATTGCAACCGCTCCGACCTGTGCACAGGCTTCAATCTGTAACACGCCCGGCATCACTGGTTCCCCCGGAAAATGACCTGCAAAATAAGGTTCGTTGTAAGTTACATTTTTATATCCAACCGCTTTTACTCCTGGTTCCAGCTCTATGACACGGTCAACGAGCAGAAATGGATGTCTGTGCGGTATAATGTCCATAATTTCTTTTGCTGTAAGCATTTTTTTCTCCTTTACATTACTGTCCAATGACAAATAATGGCTGTCCGTACTCAGCAACAGCTTCATTTTCTATCAGAATCTCTTTGATAATTCCGTCATAATCACTTTCTATCTCATTCATCAGCTTCATCGCCTCAATGATACCCAGCGTCTGCCCCTTTTTCACTCTGTCTCCAACTTTGACAAAGCACTCTGCATCTGGTGATGGTGCATTATAAAATACACCGACTAGTGGCGATTTCACTATTTTTTCATCCGTACTATGATCCTTTTGTCCGGCAGGCTGCTGTTCCTTTGAATCAATGCTCTGCACGTTCTCTTCTTTCAGACCATTTGTAGTCATCTTCGCTTTTACCTGATTTTCCGGTTTTACCTCTGCAATCTCCTGGGCTTTTACCTGACTACCCTCCTCTGGAAACGGTACCGATTCCAGAGTGATTCTGGTATCTCCCTCTTCCAGTACGAAACGGCTCAGTTCCGAATCAGATACACGATCGATCAGTTTAAGAATATTGTTAAATTCCATCTCTTAACCTGCCTTTCTATTCCTATATTTACTCATTTTTTTTGCCTATATATGCTCTATTCCCTGTCTTACGATTGTTTCCTTCATTTTGTGCCTATCTATAGATTCCTATATGCTTTTGCTGCCCTATACATTTGTTGTGATACGTATTTATTGCTATAAGCTTTTGCTGCCCTCTGCATTTGTTGTAATACGCATTTATTGCTTTATGCTTTTGTTGCCCTATACATTTATTGTTCTATACGATTGTTGTATAGATTGCTGCTTAGTCCTGATACTTTCTAACAAGTAATGTTGCATTATGACCGCCGAATCCAAATGAATTGCTGAGTACACAGTCGACATCTTTATGAATCCCTTTACCTGTTACATAATTCAGATCCATTTCTTCCTCAGTTTCCTGTAATCCTACATTTGGATGAATATATCCCTCGTTGATCGTCTTTACACTTGCGATGAATTCCACAGCTCCTGCTGCACCAAGCATATGTCCAATCATGGATTTTGTTGAACTAACAGGTACCTTTACCGCACTGTCTTTTAAGGCAAGATGAATTGCTCTTGTTTCAAACAGATCATTGTGATGTGTGCTCGTTCCATGTGCATTGATGTAATCGATCTGCTCTGGTGTGACCTTTGCTTCTCTCATTGCATTCGTCATAGCTCTTGCAGCCCCTGCGCCATCTTCTGCAGGAGATGTAATATGAAATGCATCTGCTGAACAGCCATATCCTGTTATTTCAGCGTAAATATGTGCGCCTCTCTTTTTCGCATGTTCCAGTTCTTCCAGTACAACAACACCAGCACCTTCTCCCATGACAAACCCATTTCTGTCCTTGTCAAATGGAATAGAAGCTCTTGTTGGATCTTCTGACTGTGAAAGTGTCTTTAATGCTGCGAAACCGCCAATTCCTATTGGTGTAATGCTGGCTTCTGTTCCACCCGCGATCATAACATCTGCATCCTGACACTGAATACTTCTGTATGCTTCGCCAATGCTGTTATTTCCTGTTGCACAGGCAGTCACGACATTGATATTCTTTCCTTTCAGTCCACAGGCAATTGATACATTTCCTGCTGCCATATTGGTGATCATCATTGGAACCAGAAGTGGATTAATTCTTCCAGGGCCTCTGTTCGTCAGATTGGCAACTTCTCTTTCCATTGCCTGAAGACTTCCGACACCACAACCAACTGAAGTTCCGACCATATATGGATCTTCCTGTTCCATATTAAGACCCGCATCATTCATTGCCTGCTTTGCAGCTGCTACTGCATACTGGCAAAATGCTTCCATTCTTTTTGCGGATTTAAAATCCATATACTCTAACGGATCAAATCCTTTTACCTCAGCTGCCAGTTTTGCTTTAAAATTGCTGGCATCAAATTTTGTAATTGGACCAATTCCAATTTTCTGATTCAGAATCCCGTTCCAGAATTCTTCCACATTCAGCCCGATGGATGTAATTGCTCCCATCCCGGTCACTACTACTCGTCTGCTCATCTATTCAATCTCCTGTCCTGCATAAATATTTACTCATAATCTTTTAAGTCAGTCTTTGTATCCTTACAGATTTTCTGCTCCTACATGCCTTGCCAATCATCCTGTAGCGCTTGTGCAGATCTCTTATATATGCATACCGCCATCTACAGAAATCACCTGACCGGTTATATAAGAAGCACGGTCTGATGCAAGAAATGTTACCATTGATGCAATATCCTGTGTAGAGCCCATTCTTCCAAGTGGAACTGCTGCAAGAACTTTTTCTTTGACTGAATCTGGAAGGATCTGCGTCATCTGCGTATCCACATAGCCCGGTGCAACTGCATTGACCGTTATATGCCGACTTGCAAGTTCCTTTGCTGCGGATTTTGTCAATCCGATAATCCCCGCCTTGCTTGCCGCATAATTGAGCTGTCCTGCATTTCCAGAAAGGCCAACTACGGATGATAAATTAATAATTCTGCCTTCCCGCTGTTTTAACATCTGTCTAGATACATTTCTGATGCAATTAAATGTTCCTTTTAAATTAATGGCTATGACATCATCAAAGTCCTGTTCAGACATTTTCATGACCAATCCGTCACGCGTGATTCCTGCATTATTCACAAGAATATCAAGTGCCTTATACTTGCTGATCACTGCTTCCATCATTTCTTTTGTCTGCTCAAAATCAGCAACATTACAACAGAAACATTCTGCATTGCCGCCATTTTCTTTGATGATTTTGACTGTCTCTTCCGCTCTTTCCCTGCTTCCATTATAATTTACAATTACGGTAGCCCCATTGGCAGCCAGATCAAGAGCGATTGCTCTGCCGATTCCTCTGCCTGCTCCGGTAACAAGTGCTATTTTTCCTTCTAACATTTTTACCTCATTTCCTTACTGTTCTATCGCTTCCAGTTTTGCAAGATCTTCCACTTTTTCAATAGAAATCACAGTCACTGTTCTGTCTATTTTTCTGAGAAATCCGGATAATGTTCTGCCCGGTCCTATCTCAATAAATGTGGTCACTCCATCAGCGATCAGTTTTCTAACTGACTGTTCAAATTTTACAGAAGAGCTGACCTGCTTTGTCAGTAACTCTCTTACCATAGAAGCATCTGTCACATAATCTGCTGTCACATTTGCCACATAAGGGATCTCAATTGTTCCAAGTTCGCATTTTGCAAGCTCTTCCCCAAGCTTTTCTCCTGCTCCCTTAAGCATTGCCGAATGAAAAGGGCCACTGACATTCAGCTGGATCACTCTTCTTGCACCACGTTGTGCTAATTTCTCTGAGACCTTTTCCACTTCTTTCTTATCGCCTGAAATCACAATCTGTCCCGGGCAGTTATAATTTGCGATCTGAACCGCATCTGACTCTTCACGACAGACCTCCTCGATGGAATCTGCGTCAAGTCCAAGGACTGCTGCCATACCACCTTTTCCCGCTGGTACTTCGTGTTCCATAAACTGGCCTCTTTTTAATACGATTGAAAATGCGTCCCCCTGACTCATGACTCCCGACATTACAACAGCTCCATATTCCCCAAGACTCAGTCCCAACGCTGCATCCGGAGTGATATTTCGATCACGGATCACATTTGCTATAGCAAGTTCTGCCGTGAGCATAGCGATCTGGGTATATTCCGTAATATCTAATTTCTTATTTTCTGTAAAACACAGGTCTGCCAGATCCAGTCCTGTTATTTTTGATGCTTCTTCAAAAGTTTCCCGGCTGACCGGAAATGTATCATAAAAGTCTCTGGCCATCCCCGTATACTGAGCTCCCTGTCCTGGAAACATAAATGCGATCTTTCCCATCTAAATCCCTCTTTCTCTAGAATAAGCTGCTCTTTGTCTCGATGACCTGCTTTGCTTCGCTCATAATTTCCTGGATAATTTCACTACAGGACTGTTCCTTATGGATCAGACCAGCAATCTGTCCTGCCATAACATTTCCCATCTTCACATCACCCTCAACAACTGCTTTTCTAAGTGCGCCAAGTGTGAGCAGTTCCAATTCTTCCAGACCAACGCCTTCTTTTTCTATCTCCAGATACTTTCTGCTCATCTGGTTACGAAGCAATCTGACCGGATGTCCTGTTGTTCGTCCTGTCACCTGGGAATCAATATCTTTTGCTGCAATGATACGATCCTTATAATTCTGATGAACGTCTGATTCATTTGCTACCACAAATCTTGTTCCCATCTGTACTGCTTCAGCACCCAGCATAAATACTGCTGCCATGCCGCGTCCATCACCAATACCACCTGCTGCTATAACAGGTATCGAAACAGCATCTACGACCTGTGGAACCAGTGTCATTGTTGTCTGTTCTCCAATATGTCCACCAGACTCTGTTCCTTCGGCAACAACAGCATCTGCACCATATCGTTCCATTCTTTTTGCAAGTGCAACTGATGCAACAACTGGAATCACTCTGATTCCTGCGTTTTTCCAAAGATCCATATATTTTTCAGGATTTCCTGCTCCTGTCGTTACGACTTTCACGCCTTCTTCAACCACGATTTTTGCGATTTCATCCGCGTGAGGACTCATCAACATAATGTTAACGCCAAAAGGACGATCTGTAATTTCTTTTGCTTTTCTGATTTCATCTCTGACCCATTCTCCAGGTGCATTGGCTGCTCCGATAATACCGAGGCCTCCTGCTTTTGATACACTTGCTGCCAGGTGTGCATTTGCCACCCAGGCCATACCTCCCTGAATAACAGGGTATTCAATACCAAGTAATTCTGTAATTCTGGTCTTCATTGTCAATTCCTCTCTTACTTAACACCTTTTGCTGCTAAATAGTCACATACATCTTTTACTGTTAATAATTTTTCAAGATCTTCTGCTGGAATTTCTACACCATATTCATCTTCCAGTGCCATAACAAGTTCAAAAAGGTCAAGAGAATCCGCATTTAGATCTTCCTTAAATCTTGATTCGAGATTGATATCTGCCTGCTCTACATTTAACTGTCCTGCTATAATTTCTTTCATTTTTTCTAACATAATCTTATTCTCCTTATTCATATCTCATTTTTTGTTTGTTTCATTCTAATTACTGCTTCTTTTTCATTTACATCTGACTCTTACCAGGTAAATGTAATTGCTCCCCATGACAGCCCGGCTCCAAAACCGGACAAAACGATCTTGTTACCTGATCTTAATCTGCCATCTCTATGCATCTCATCCAACAGGATTGGAATGCTCGCTGCTGAAGTATTTCCATATTTCTGCAAATTACAGGGAAACTTTTCTTCACTGGCGCCAAGTCTTTTTGCAACAGATTGGATAATTCGTAAATTTGCCTGATGTAAAATAAAATAATCAATTTCTTCTTTCGACTGTCCACTCTTTTCAAGGACCTCAAGAATGCACTGCGGCACTTTTTTAACTGCGAACCGGAATACCTCCTGGCCATCCATTGCAATAAATCCATGCTGTAATTTTTTCTCATTCGTAAGAAAGTTCACTGTCTGTCTTTCTGTACAGGTCAGGACACCATTCAGGCTGCCATCATTGTGCATGACACAAGTCATATTTCTCTTCGCAACTGCCTGCCCGCCCGTCGGTTGACTGGCTGACATAAGCACTGCTCCTGCTCCATCACCGAAAAGAACGCAGGTCGATCTGTCTGTCCAATCGATCAGTTTTGACATTACATCCACTCCAATGACAAGAACATTCTGATAAATGCCTGCCTGTATAAATGCATCAGCTGTATGTAAGGCCAGAATAAATCCTGAACATGCTGCACTCATATCATATCCAGCAGCATTTACTGCCCCGAGTGCATGCTGTACCAACGATGCTGTATTCGGAAATGCATCCTGTGGACTTGAGGTTGCAACAAGGATCAGATCCAGTGATTCTGCTGAAATTCCAGCCTGTTTCAATGCATTTTCTGCTGCTCCCTGAGCAAGACTGACTGTCGTCTCCTCCTGTGCGATTCTTCTTTCCCGGATACCAGTCCGTGTTGTAATCCACTCATCACTGGTCTCAACCTGGCTGGATAACTCCTGATTTGTAACCACTCTGGCCGGCAGACAACTGCCTGTTCCAATAATTCGTGTTGTCATATAATCCGCCATTTCTGCGCTATAAGCGCATAATTCCATTTCATATTTGCTGGAATTAAAGTCTGAATTGCTGATTATTTGAATTACTTATATTTTGATATTCAAATTAATCTATGGATACTATACAATAGTTTACTTTTCTTGTCAATGACTTATTTTGATTTTCAAACTATTAACTATAAAAAAACTGCTGTATCCGTCCTTTCGACACGATACAGCAGTTTCTGCAGAAGTCATTATGTTCTGCTAATTATCTTTATCACCTTCTTTAACACTCATGCAATTTGCTTTTTCTTACTTTGCTATCTAGTGTTTTTTTCTTATGCATTTCATCCCTGTTTCTGGTCATATTTATGTTTCTGGAGTCCTCCTGTCACTACAATGCTGCCAGAAAGCACCAGAATGCAAAGATATAACGCGGTCTGACCCGCATCACCTGTTTTTACTACCTGCTGCTCCTGCCCCTGAACTGTCTCTTTTAATTCATCATTCTCTGCAATTGAATTCTGCCCTTTGGGTGTAGTCTGTGCATCATCTGCTGTAACACAAACATCCTCCTGTGTAGAATTCATTTCGGTCATTTCCTCATCCTTACCTTCCGCTACACTGCCAGCGGTTGGCGCTGCTGTCGTATCCTTATTTGATTCTGTTGCTACTGTTATCTCTGTTGCTTCTGGTGTTTCTACTGACGACTTCTTTTCTGACTCTTCCTTTTCTACTGCTTTTGTTGTCTTTTCTTTTTCTGTATCCTCGGCACTCGTCATACTGGTTTGTTCAACACTGCTAATCGTTTCCAGTGCCTGATAGCTACCTGTCTGGCTGGCATTTTCAATTTGTTCTCCTGAAGTATCCGTAACATTTGCTTTTAGATTGAGAATACCTGTTGCAATACCAAATCTGGCACCTGTTGTTGTCTGACTTGCATCAGAAATCATGAGACAGCCATTGGTCGTCACTGTTCCATCTGCATTTCTAAAAATACTGTCTATATTCTCAGTTACAGCTGGAAGATTGACTGATGTAAATAACGATACCGGATCACTGACAACTGTTCCCACTTTATCTCCACTCTTTACCTGTACCTGCGCATCTGCACCGATCTGATAAAACTTCTTTGAATTACAGTAGATGGAATTTTGCATCGTTCCTATGAACTTATCCGTTGCTGTTGTCTTTGCAGACAGCAGATTTGTAAATGTCCCACCAGCTGTTGTTCTATAGAAATTAAAGTTGGACTTTGTATTATTATAGGAAGTACAGTTCGTCAGAGACAGCGCACCGCCATTCCCATTATCTGTAAATCCATCTTTTCCATTATTCATAGCAATGCAATTATATACTTTATGTGCTGTCGGAACTTTACCATTGCTGCCGCCTAACTTAAATCCGTTCATATCACCATTCGCTTCTGAATTTCCATCTGTAAGTGTTCCATTATTAAATGCCATACAATTGCGAAGTGTTACAACTCCAATTGAACCAGTCGCCTGTTTTGCATACAGATCATATCCATCGTCGCAGTTACAGTAGGCTATGCAGCCATCCAGCACATTCCCATCGCCACATGTCAGTTTGACAGCAAAACCGTCCGCATTTTCTCCTGTTGCTGTATCTCTGTTATCGAAGGATGTACAGTTGATAATATAATTATCCGCTGGCCAGTCCTTCTTATCAGACAGACTTGATTTTCTTCGACTGATCTGCAGACCGGAATCTCTGTTTGCTTTCAGGATACATCTTTCTACTACATTGTGATTGCCTGCAATAAATATTCCATTATCAGCTGCACCTGTCACCGTGATTCCATGAACGTACCAGTAGTCTCCTTCCATCTGCAGTCCTCTGCCATTTGTCGCTGTATCTCCATAAGCCTCTGCAGAAAAATCGAGTGTAACTGCTGCTCCATCTGCCGCTTTTATAACCTTATACGCATCTGCCGTTCCATTATTGCCATATGGAATTGTGACCTGACTATCAAAATGATACGTTCCTGCCTTTAGAAGAATTGCGGTTCCTGCATGTGTCCCAGCATACTCGATTGCATCTGGCAGACTCATAGGCGAATTCTGACTGCCATCTCCGGATTGTGTAACATCTGGTCCACAATATACTTTTATTCGATAGTCAGCATCACTGATCTGACTCAGGCTGCTAATGAGACCAGTGTCTGTTTCATCATAATCTCCCTTCTGTGGAGAATCCTTTGATGTCTGTGACTCCGATTGTGATTCCGTCTGTGTCACTGGCTGCGTCACTGGCTGTGTCACCGATGCTGTTTCACTTGTTGGAACCTGCGTCTGGACTTCAGTTGTTGTCTGACTTTCTGAGCCAGCACTTGCAAACTCCATGTAGTATAGATAATTTGAATCCGCCTTTGTCAGCTTATGGCTTCCACTTGTAAGATTGACCAGTAGAATTCCATCCACTGCACTATACTTCTTTCCATCGATTTTAATATTTGCCGTATCTTTATTAAATACCATCGTTAATACACCTGCATTGTCCGCCTGAAATGTGATTTCAGTGGAAGACTCAAGTTTCAGGCAAGTAGTAAGATTCATCCCTTTATAACTGACACTTCCCTTGCTCGTTGACAAATTTCCATTGATTCCAAAGAAAGAACTGTCTTTTCCATCTGTAGTAAAATTCTGTGTGAAGATCGTTGTATCCTGTGCTTTTGTTGTCTCCTGTGCGCTAGTTGTTTCCTGCGCTTTTGTTGTTTCCTGCACGCTAGTTGTTTCCTGTGCTTTTGTTGTTTCCTGTGCGCTGGTCGTTTCCTGTGCTTTTGTTGTTTCCTGTACGCTGGTCGTTTCCTCAGTCTGACCTGTGATTCCACCAACCTTTACTAATTGGGAGCGATAGTTCGTAACAGCCGTTTTCAATGCCGCATTGACCTCTGAATCCGTGTCGTCCACATCATTGGAAAAAGTCCATTGAAAATCTCCACCATTGACTCTTCCTGCATACTGCATAACGTTATCCTTCGCCTGCTGCGGACTGTCTGCTGTATAGGTATACATCACCGATGTATTAGTATCAAAATTGTTGTAAGCAGTGCCACCTTGCGCAGTAACATAAGACGAAGGTACTTGATCTGAAGCATTCTGTACGGTAATTGCATCGAACTCCGTAGTCGAATCAGACTGATCGACAAATCTGGTCTCACCTGTCATATAATTTCCACAAGCTTTGATCATACCGCCATTTTCTCCTGAAAAAGTACCTTCATTTCCATTATAAATATCTGAGCCCTGTTCAGAAATCAGCATCGGATATTTACAATTTCTGAAATAGTTATTTTCTACAAATACGGAAGATGCCATGCAGGCTCCTACCCCGTATTTCGCATTTCCGTCATAATAATTGTTGTAGACATGAGCCGAATAGGACCGTATTCTCGGATGTCTGGAATCCGAGTGATCGTACCAGTTATGGTGATATGTGATATACATGCTATCGTTTTCACCTTTTAATCCCAGCAGATTGCATTTGCCACAATCCCAGAAATGATTATAGGAAAATGTGACATAAGTGGATTTTTTACAATCAAGCGCTCCGTCTCCTTTGACCTGATCTTTATCACTTCCTGCATTCCCATAGAACATATCACAATTATGTACCCAGACATGATCATTTCCCTGCTGAAGTCCGACATTATCCCCTTCACTGCTATCACAGTTCATAAAGCCCAGGTTCCTTACCTCAACATTTGATGCGTTCTTGATTCGAATTCCCCAGCCATTCGCTGTCGCATCCTCTCCAATCCCTTCAAATGTGACTCCATTGGTATTATTTTTACTTCCTCCGTCAATTACAATATCACCGCCTGACATTGTGGAAAAATCTGTTACATTTCCGATCAGCCTGATATCCAGTGGCGCTGCATATCCTTTTTTTACAAGATCAAGAATATTCTGCAATCCAACTGCATTCTGTTTTGTTCCTTTACTATCTTTTATAACATCGAGTGTAACTGTATTTTTGTTCTCCTCTGTAACATAGAGCACATCGGCATTGTCCTTCAATGTGCCATCTTCGTTGTAAGCACCCGAAGATGTTCCATCTACCCAGGCAAATCCCGTCCTGTCATATGATTTTACAAGGAGTGAATCCGTAACTGTAGCTTTTGATGAATCTTCACTGCCGTTAAAAACAGGAACAATTTTCAGAACGTAGGAACCAGCTTTCAGCCCGACTACATCCGCTCTCATACATGACGAATACTGTCTGACTAACATGTTGTCCAATTGCCTGTAAGACGTATCTGTTGCATCTGCTTCTTTGTAGTAAACATGATACCCGGTCGCACCTGCGCTCTGTTGCCACTCTGCATATGCAGATTCCAGTGCGCCACCACATTCCCCTAATACAACGCCGGAACCTTTTGCAAGGGTTGTACCACACACAGGTACTATGAGACCTGTTACCAGTAGCAGTGCCATAATACAGGCTGCTGTTCTTCTTACAGTTTTCTGAACCATAAGTCTTCTCATCCTTTCTCCTCCTCATGCACTTTTTTGTGCAAATGATATAATAAAACAGTAGTTGCATTTATTATATTAGCAAATATGCACAATTATCTATATAGTTAATTGGTACATGTTCCAGCTCGTTCTATAGGAAATAATATTCATTATTGTATGTTGTATACATAATTCAAGAAACCGCATCATAAAATATAATGATGCGGCTTCTAAAACCTTTAAAGTATCTGTTTAATTTTTCATAAATGCATCCAGCAGATGAATACCAGCGGCCATTTTTTTCAACTGTGGAAGCTCTTTCTTCATATAAAGTTCTAACTGTGCAACTTCTCCTTCGCTAAAATCCTGATTAGAAAAGATCTTACAATCCGGTATTTTTCCTTCTGCTTTTCTTTTACCATCCGTAAATGATACAAAAGCATACTTTTTACCATTCTTTGAACATATTGGTGAAACATTCATCTCTAATTTATGATTCATACTTTCTCTTTTGTAGCAGATTGCCCACTACATTCTCCTTTTTCTTTTCTCTTTCAATACTGTAAGCTGTTAAGTATTATAATACATATCATAGACCACATAACCTTGAATCTCGTTCAATGCCTGTGGATATGTTTCCTGGCACATCATACATCTTGGATCATCCATCGGCCAGCCACTTGTTGGATAGATTCCGTATTCTGCGGATGTCTGAAATCCAACTTTGTTATAAAATGTAGGATTCCCCTCTACAATAATTCCTTTGTACCCCTTCTCTTTCACTTTTTCAATTCCAAGCCTTATCATTGTACTACCAACGCCCTGCCGAAAATAATCTTCGTGTACAGCCACAGGGGCAAGTAATACCATTTCAGACTCAATTCCCTTAATATGTTTTCCCTCATTTGTCCTAGATAAAGGAAATCCTGAGAAAAGAAAAAATCCAACAATTTTATTCTCTATTTCGGCCACAAAAGATAATTCTGGAAGATAATATTGTGATTCTCTGATTTCCTGAACTAAAGCAACAACATCCATTCCATCTGAATAATTCGTCCCTTGCTGAAACGAACAAAGAATTAATCGGATGATATCTTTATAATCTCTGTGTTCTTCGGGACGAATTCTAACATCAGTTCTCATATTTATTCCTCCTTTCCCCATTTATCATTCTCCATATCCCATTATACAGGAAAACCTGTGAAAAAACCTTGAAGATTTTCAGAGCTCAATATGAAAGAAAGCGTATAATGCAGCTAACTATATTCATTTTTTATAAATGTATCATATTGCTCCAGTATTCCAGCAATAACAAGATTCTGATTCTTTTTTATAATTTCTTCAACCGACTGCTCCATACGTAAATATAGCGCAACATTTACTGTCACCTGAAATGGCCGATGTTTTCGATTCACCTGTGATTCATCAACTACTATTTTTACCTGTGCTTTATGACTTTCGAGTATCGGAATCAAAATATAATAGAGCTGATCTTCCTCAATAGATAAGTGTCCCAATTCACTTCCATCTGCATCGGCCACCATAATCCGGTTATTTTTTAGGGATACAGGATACAGCAAGTCCCCTTCTTTAAGTTTTCCCATTGTATAAAATAAAGGTGAAGTTTTTTTCACTCCAAGAAATGCACGAAACTTATAAATAATTTTTCCAGACTGCTCTGTCTGATATGGCTGCGCAATCTTCCTTAAACAACTGACAGGATAAATGAACTGACTGGCCAAACAATGAAACAGTTTGGTCTGATATGGAAAACGCATCTTCTTCATATACTCATCCACATGATATATTTCATTTTGCCGCTCGATCTGTTCCATCAAATCTAATACCGCATGATTCAGGCTTCGAAGCAGCAGTTCAAATTCTTCCAGATCAGGATCCCACAGATACCTTCCCCTAGTGACTTGATTGCAATCATCCTGCCTCCATTCACTCGAAAAAAATGACACATAAATATTTCTTTCCACAAAAGCAGCTTCATTTACTTTGCCAGGCCATATTGGTTCTTTTTGCTTTTTCATTTTCCTTGCTGTATTCATTCTTCCTGATGCAATACTCTTTTTCAACAACGCGTAGGCTTCATTGATCTTTTGAGCCTTTTCCACATTTTCCAGCTTTGTTCCTAAAGATGCATCTGGGTGATACTGACTGATTTTTCTGTGAAAATGCTGTTTTATTGTTTTTTCATCTGCATCTTCTTGAATGTCCAGAATTTTATATGCTTCCTCTAATCTCATATAATTATATTTTTCACTTTCTAAATGTTACCGATTTATAATTTTTTCTAAGCACTTGTCTCTACTGTTATACCTGTATTTTAACACAAAAGGACGGTCGTTACACCGTCCTTAAATACGAAATCAAATTTATTTTCCAATCTCAAAACCGAAAGTCGTTTCAACTATATTGGGAAGCAACTGATATATATTGCAATTACATAACTCATCAAAATATTGCTTTAGATGCAGAAAAGCCTTCCATTTTTCAATGGTAAAATCAGGAATTCCATGGCGCAGTGCTACATCAATCAGCCTTTTTTCCATAAGACACGCTCCCTGTGGAAGTGAGATTGCATCACACAATTGAATCAACCTATCATAGTCATCATATTCTGCATTCGAAAGAAATGTTTCCACAAAAGATCTTTGCTCATCAGAACAATCGAATTCACCAAAATAAGTCATTATATCTTTCACCGGAAACGAGTGCGTCAGACATATGCGTGCCACGTCATCATATCCAAGCTCTTTCAGATAATTGAATCCATCAAGTGTATGCATAAATGCGGTCTGACCGGCTCTTCTTCCAATATCATGTAACAATCCACAGACGTAAGCAGTATCCGAATTCATATTACCACCATTTTTTGCTACCCCTTCGGCGATTTTTTCTGCATTGATCGCTACAGCAATACTATGTGCCTTCCATGGTCCGGGATTTTTATTATAAGACTGCTCTAATATGTGCTCAGCCTCTTTTCTTTCCAGTACCTTATTCATTATTTTCATTTTTGCCCCCTTGATACTTTCCTCTTTCTACAACAGTCATTATAAAACAAATCTCACGTTCTTACCATCCCCCGTTAAGCTCTACGTTAAGATCAACCGTTAAAATTCTACCATAAGCTCAACCATTAATCTGAACCATTAAGCTCAATCGTTCAGATTATAAATTCCCTCAAAATCATCTCCTATACTACCTGTCGATACCAATGTAAGTAACACATCTGGTGCCGCGGCAAAGTAATCAGAACTACTTACATCATAATCGGACAGTTCCTCTGATTCAGGGTATTTTAAAGTAACTGTATACGTTTTAAATTCTCTGCCATATTCCCTCTTTTGTACACATCTTGCGGATCTGATATAGAGATCTGAAGAAATATATTCTTTTATAATACTGCGATAATATAAAAGATAACATATGCCGATAAACAAAATCACCAGAAATGCTACCAGATAATACCACCAGTAATGAAGCACTGTCTGACTGTGAGCTTCCTTTTTTGCCTCTTTAATTTCCTGTTGCTGTTGTTCCTTATACTCTTCCTCTGTCTGTCCGCTTTTATACTGATATTTGCGACCAGAGATCATATTATTGAGCGTATCACTTGCGACAAAATAAGTTGGAGGATTATTATGTGAATACCCCAGTATGTTATCTATAACTGCTTCTTCATCGCTGGACTGCAAAAATAAAATAAACCCTGAGATAATGATAAAAAATATCGATCCCAGAATTAATACAAATTTTATCCTCGTTTTATTCCTTTTTACTTCTGAATCTAATATTTTCTGCTTTGTCTGTGTATCTGCAAGCTGCCATGCTGAATGATTCATATCTTTACAATTTCCTTTCTGTTAGATACTTTTGTTTAATCTATTGTATTTTAATCTTCGTCATCTATGCTACAATTAATTGCAAACTGTTATTATTCTACTGCCCTTCTATGATAAATCATCCCTGATCTCATAGAGAACTTGATTATCAATTGCATACTGTTCTGCCAGGTTTCTTTCGTTGTAATAATGGTTACGCGAGTTTCTTTATATGCAAATGCATCTTCTCCATATAAAGAATTAGTATTTTGTAACCATTCAAACACAATACTTTTTAGATGCTCTTTCCATTTAATCGAACGAGTGCTTTACAGTCTGAAAATGCTGCATTTCCTATTGTAACACTTCATATATTGAATCACTAAATTATATCATCTGCCAAATAGGAGTACTACCCTGCTTATCTTCCTGTATTTTTCTGTCTTTGATACCTAAGTACCAGCATAATGTAAATTTAGCCTACCAATACATTTCTTCAGAAAAAAAGATACCACGTATTTATAAATCACATGGTATCATCCGTTGCCTTAACATATCTTATTTTATTCTATAGAATTCTATATGATTGAATGTTATTTGCTTGAATTCTATTTTTTTGAATCCTTTTATGAATTCTATTTGTTTGAATATTTGTTTCAATCCTTGTTTGAATCCTATTTGTTTCAATTCTTGTTTCGATCCTTGTTTGAATCCTATTTGTTTTAATTCTATATGCTTCAACTATTATTTAAATATCCAATAATCCTTTTCTCTCAACTTACTGCAGACGTAATGGAAGTTCCAGTCCATGCTCCTCCAGCAATTTTTTATCTGTAAGAATTTCATCTGTGCTACCATCTCTGATCAATTTTCCATTGTAAATCAGTATTACTCGCGTACACGTGTCCATGATCATATCCAGATCATGACTTGCTATTATCTTCATACTTGAAAGCTGATTTAGTATTCCGATCAGGTTACGCCTGTTCTTGGGATCGAGCGCGATTGTCGGTTCATCCATCAATATAATGTCTGGTGTCATGGCCAGAACTGTTGCAATAGAAACAAGTTTTTTCTCTCCACCAGAAAGTTTATAGATCTGTTTCTCTTTCAAATGTGTAATTTTTATCTGCTCTAACGCTGCCTCAACCCGGATTTTTACTTCTTCTTCCTGAAAGCCGTAATTTCTGGGTGCAAATGCTATTTCATCATAGACATTTGTCATAAACAGCTGATTTTCTGAGTCTTGAAATATGTATCCGATCTTTTCCCGGATTTCTGCCATCATCTTGGGAACAACCGCCATATCTTTCATATAGATTTTTCCCTGATAGCCAGTTTCCAGTCCGACCAACAGTTTAAGCAATGTTGATTTTCCCATTCCATTTGCGCCTATCAGCCCGATACTCTCATTTTCACGTGCTGTAAATGAAATATCATGCAAGACTTGCCTTTCTTTTTCATATCCAAAATCTACCTTCTCTAATTCTATCTGAATCGGATTCATCTTTCTCTCCATTTCCTGTAACATGCTCACCTCCATATCAATCTTACCGCCATATCAATCTCAACGCACTAATGATCACAGTCCAGCTCATCAGATAGCCATAGTCACGGTAACTGCAACTTTTCGTTTTCCCATGATAGAACTCACCTGTAAAGCCGCGTAGAACCATGCTTTCATATACCACGCCTGCCCGGTCAATACTTCTTAGCAGTAACTGTCCGACCATCGAACCCCAGACCCTGTACTGTATCCCTTTCTGATGTGGCGCACGAAGTGCATATGCCTGTACTGTTTTATTTACTTCCTGAAGCAGTACGCTGATATATCGATAAGAAAGTAGCACCTGTGTAACCAGAATCTTCGGAATATGAAGCAACCGCAATGCATAACAGATTTTCTCTATTGACGTTGTTGCAATGAAAAGATACGATGCCAGCACTGTATTAATCCCCTTACAAATCAGCGTCATCATCGAGACCATCCCTGTTGTTACTGCAAATGTTCCAATCACATAGAGTTCCGTGGTATCCGTGAAAATATTAACAACACCAATTACGCAAATCACCGGTACGATCAACCGAATTCTCTTAAAACTATCCTTAACAGACAGTTCACTTAGCATGAACAATATTATTGGATATACTCCCATTACAAGACTTCCTGCCAAATTCAATCGCTTGTTGCTTACCACTGAAATAATGTAAAACAGTGTAATCAGAAATTTGACCAATGGATGAACTCTGTTTACCCATTGGTCTCTATCTGCTAATTCATCCATATGATGAATTTCGTAAATTGCTCCAGTTATTTTGTTCATTTTTCTACTCATGTTATTTCACTTATTTTACTCTTTTTATCCTGTCTGGCTCATTCCATACGTTTCTTTCTTTTCCTACTGATAATAAAGCAAACTCCCGCACACACTACCAATACAACTGTTGAACCAAGCACACCGGAAATCGATGTTCCCGTCACTGTATCACTGTCTTTGAACTGATAATCCGGCAGCAATGCAGTTGTTTTCTGTACCTTATCTGCAGTATTGTAAATACCTTGCTCATCTGATTCGAGCTCTGTTGATCCTGTTAATTTTTCTATTGACCATTCCAGCCCATCAGGATCAGATGATGCAACCAGTGACAATCCACCTGCAATCATAACAACACCAACACACAGGACCAACAATGTTTTTCTTAACGTTAATCTGTTTTCCAACTGACTTTTTCTGCTTTCCATCAGCATCTCAGGTCTTGCTTCATATAAAAATACAAGCACTGCCGATGTAATCAAACCTTCCACCAGACCAATAACCAGGTGAATCGGCTGCATCATAGAAAGAAATGTTGTAAAAGGCAGATCTGTAATTCCAGATGCCAGCGTCTCAAGTGATACACTAAATGCTCCCATCTGTAACGTAACGACCGAACCTAGAATAGCGGCTACAACAATCTTTTTCTTTCCTAATCCATTCTTCATCATAGGTCTCCAGAATAAATAATAGCCTACAAAACATCCATAAAAAGCCATATTCCAGATATTACATCCCAATGCTAATAATCCTCCATCTGCAAACACCAGACATTGGATCAATAGTACTCCGATCATTGCCAGAAAAGCTGCCTGCGGTCCAAGTAGTGCTGCAAGAAGCAATCCACCACAAAGATGTCCACTCGAACCTGTTCCAGGAATTGAAAAATTGATCATCTGGGCTGCAAAAACAAAAGCTCCCATTACTCCCATTACAGGAATTTTTTTCATATCTCCTTCCAGTCTTACTTTCCTGACTGAATAAGCTGCTGCTGTTGCAGTGCATACAAACATTGTGCCAGCAACTGCTGGTGATATCAATGCATCTGCCATATGCATAATCTATTACCTCACTTTCCTGCCATGCGATGACAACTTCTGCTAAAATATTCCATATCGCATATTTTAACATAAATTGTCATATTGGGAAAGTCCGTACTCGTTCTTAACACTCGTTTTCTGGAAACACGATCGATATGTACATTTATTCTAAATTCTGTATCTGTTCATGGCTAATGACTTTACATCACTTAGTGTATAGATTTCATCTGATAAGAATTTTAATTCCTCTGTATCATGACATGCAATTATAACTAAAGAGCCCTGATTTCTTAATTTCTGAATAATCGTACGTACTAAAGCAGCTCCTGATTCATCAAGTGCATTAATTGGTTCATCTAATATAATAATATCTGCCTCTTCCATAATCGCTGCTGCAATCCCCAAACGTTGTTTCATTCCAAGTGAATATTTTCTATAGGTACGTTTATCATCAGGTTCAAGCCCCACCTCAATAAGCGAATCCCGTATTTGCTCATCCCCAATTTTTTTCTGAATTCCTGCAATTAGCTGCAAGTTTTTAAAACCATTATATTGATTAAGAAATGATGGATTTTCCAAAAGAGCCCCAATGCTTCGTGGAAACGATATATCTTTCCCCAATTCTTCACCATTAATTAAAATATGTCCATTTGTCGGTAAAATTAAGCCACAAATTGCACGCATGAGCATTGTTTTGCCTGATCCGTTCTTTCCCTTAAATCCATAAATTTTTCCGCTAGAAAGTTCCATATCTATGTGACTCAGAACTGGAACTTTTTTTATCATTTTACAATAATCCTCAACTTTAACAATTGTTTTGTCTGCCATGTTCCCTCTCTTTCCTTGTAAGTAGTCTTTCAAGACTAAAACGGTCTAAAAAAACGATAATTTAAGCCTCATAATATGTTTCACTAAATTTTATTTAATAAATCCCGCTTTTTAAAGAACCATACTCCATATAATGTAATTCCAAATGCCATCAATGGAGACAATATCATTCCATAACCAAATGACATACCACTCCCCGTTAATTCCTGACACCGAAATAACATGGAAAAATTACCACATAACCATGGAACTTCTATATATATAGAAAAAATATCATATGCAACAATACACAGTACTGCAAAAACTGGACTGATTATCATACTAAGATTTATCTGTACCAAAACCATTGATATGCTGTATACAACGGGTATCAGGATTTCCATGATGTAAAATAATGATATATTTGTAATTGAGATTCCATGTTGACGAATATCAATTTGTGTATCATATCCAAATTTTCGATTCATACAACAAACGAAAAAGATGCCTAAAAATAATAAACCATATATGATAACGACCTGAATCACTGACCAGATGCATTTTCCAAGCCACCAGAGACCTCGTGACTGATATTTTAATAAAATAATCTCTCCTCTTCCAAACAAATCTCGAATCGGATACAAATATACACTTGCACAGATCAGCATCTGAACTGCCAACCACATAACAGGTAATTTTATAGATTTCTCCTCATCTTGTGCAAAAGATTTTACTCCACCAAGTATATATGTAACAAAATTACAAAATCCAGGTTCATCTCCCATTATTCCAACTCTGATTTTTGACTGTATTATTCGATAGAAACATATTGTTGCTGTAATGGAGAACACAAGGGTCATTGCATATATTGCAACATTTTGTCTGTTCCCAACTAATAGATCATTTCGTACTATAGAATGCAAAGCAATGTTTTTCTTTTTCTTATCGATTCTTATCTCCATTCTCTCCCTCTTAATTTCATCCATCCCTTTTAGTATATAAAAACTCTTTCTTATTCGCATATAAAAATCCATACGTAATAAAAATCACATCGATCAAAACACAAGCTGTTATCTTTAATAATATTCGTGGAATATTAGTATCCCACGAATTTGCAACGATTGAAAATCTACGATAAAATATCACTAAAAATGTTGTGTAGGCATCACTTATTCCAACTGCAAGCACTATTAACATTCCTGTAACTTTAGAAGAAAATCTCCATTCTATCAGCTCAATGAACGTTAGACTTGTACTTAACTGTAAATAAAAAGAAATAAGTGCCAGTAAGGTATAAATTGTTCCATCAGACTGCACCTCTTTGTATATACATCCTATAATAAATGTTACGAGATATATAGTGATATCCACTGATGCAATCACATGAATTAACACTATTTTATTCTTCCAAATTGTTAATCGATTCTTCATTTGAAAGAGTTCTATCACAGAATACTCCTTTCGAAATGCATAAAAATATGCTAATGTCAGGAGCATGATAATTTTTATCAAATTTCTCGGTAAAATTGTCTGATACATAACCAAATAGGAACTAATTGATTCATATTTTTTTAAACTTATATTTACACTATATATGATAAAGATCATAACTAATATAGTTAGTAAGAAAGTGATTCTGTTCCAATATTTTTTCATCTGTATCAGAAACATTTGATCACTACTTCCTTGGGATAAGTTGACAGAACAAATTCAAAGTCTCTGTCTCTGACACTTTTCCATTCTCCTGTTGAAAACTGACTTTTACTTAATCCTACTGCTGCATAAATTGTCTGCTGCTGATTCTTTTCGAAGGTCGTAACATCATTATTTAGTTGCTTGTCTACATAAAAATCTTGGCCATTAAAATAACTTCCTGATTGAAGTTTAGCATCGATCAACGATGCTGTAGCCTGACTTTGATCTCCTACGTATGTTAGCTTTAGTTTCGCTACAAGATATAATTCCGTTTTTTCATTTATTGTTTCAGAATCGATTTGATATTTCTCTACTAATTCTTCTTTGCTCAAGAATTCACAGGACTCCATGCAGTATTCAAAATCTTGAAACACCGCTGTTTGTTCACGTTGATACACCTCACGGGGAACATGATACTCATCTGCATTTGCATTAATCACAAGTACCCTGATCAGATAGGTTCCAATAATAAGGAGAATGCATAATGCAATCATAATTTTCTTTTTCCTTTTCACCTTACAAAACCTCCTTCTTTTTGGAGCACTTATAAAGAAAAACTGCTGTAATTATAATGATAGCTGCCAATAAGTGCATCAACACTACCTCGATATCACTTTTCCACATGTTGCTCAGATTTAAATAGATCCATGGAGTTCTATTACGTCCTCCGAGCATTTCACCAATGACATAAATAATAAAGTCAACAGCAAACGGAAAAATCACAACGATAAATCTATTATCAAATAACTCGGACCCAATAAAACAAAAACAATTCAGTAATCCAAAGGCTGCAAAGATCAGGAATAAAAATATGAAAACGTAAAGGAATGGATTATGATAAAAGACGTTAGAAAACACACATATATTTCCTAAAAAAATGCCATTGGAGGCAATTGGTCTTTCCATAGGCAAAATTGCAAGACTACTCAGAAATGACAGTGCAAATGGAAATGCAGCAATCACTCCACCTGATAAAAACAAAGCAAAAAGCTTTGGACAATAAATTGTGCTTTTTTTGCTACGCATTTGAAACTGATAAATATAGTGACTGCTTTCATCCATATAAACAGACTCTCCATATGGAATTGCCGCCAGTATTGGCATCACTGCAAAAAGCACTATTTTACCGCTGTTAAGTGAAGATCCAAGCCAGAGATAGAGGGCACCTGGAATATAAGAAACCTTTCCCGTATCTAAGTGTGATAAGTAGAAAGGAATTGTATCCGAAATGATTGGTACTGCATAATAAATACTGTTGATTATTACATAGATACTTTCCAATAATAAAATTAGAAACATTTTTTTATTCATAAAAGCTCTGTATAATTCAATTCTAATTATATTCTTCAACTTTTTCTCCTTCCTGTTCGTTTGCGATAGGAATTTCCTGCAAATTTATCTTAATATATCTCAACTCTCGATTTTTAAGAGCACGTTCTCCATATGCTCCGAACGGATATACAATACAGATATCGTTTTTCGCTACATCTTCTTCTGTTACAACATAGCATGCTTTATATTCTACATTATCCCCAATATTGAAATGCTGAATAAAGGATCGATTTGAAATCAAATCTTTGCCATCAGTCTCCTTATATGCATATAATCTGGAACAATATTGAGAATTCTGATATGTCACTTCATTGGAATACATTGTAATATTGTGGTCCTGTACAGTCGCATACTGCAGGGAATTCGGAACATAAAAGGTCCCCACACCATCTTCTGGATTTTCCACCTTTATTATCAAATAAAGATAATAAAAATCTTTTAGGAATGTTCCATTCTGATTAATCGTATTTTCACTATACTTTTTATCCTGATTCTCATTACGTTCAAATTCCTCACCTAGTGTTCTTGATAGACTCACTGGTTCTATCTGCAATCTTAATTTAACTCCATGATCATCAAACGTATTTTCTAATATGACCGGATCTGTTGCTTCTATAATCTGGTTGTCTTCTACAACCATTGTTACAACTTCTGATACCTGTTCGCTTTCAGAATTCCCATTGTTATTTTCATTTTTCTCAACAGTTTGTCTCTCATCTACTTCAGCATAATCTTCTTCATTTATCTGAGAAGGAACGAACAGAATTTTATATTTTCCACTTCCAAAAAAATATATCGTTAATCCAATAAAAAACACTCCAAAAGCCATCGTCGTTATTCTTTTTCTATTCATACTCCTCCCAACATAAATATTAATTATTTATTCAGAATAATATTATAAAAATCTAGACAATACTGTGTAGTAATAGACCTATTTAGTAAATCTATTACTACACAATTTAATTATTTATTGACCATCAGCCATCCACATTCCTGATGCATCATAGTTAACATCAATATTTGACTCACCTCTTAAAACTGCTTGATCAAATCCATTTTCTTTAACCCAATTTGTTATTAATCTTGAATCACCAGGATACATAACTGTAGGAGATAACTGAATATCGGCTCTTCTATTACCATCATATCCTAATATACATGCTGTATAATCGTAATCCCCCCTTCATCATAATATACATAAGATGATGATGTATTATTTTTATCTAATGGACTTGAATAATCATATGGATCTCCATACGAGTAATATAAGCCAAAATTATATCCATCAATATCGTTATATGCCATTACTCCTAGGCCCATAATTGATGATGCCAATGTCGATACCAACAGAACTCCTGCTATTCTTTTTACTTTATTCCTCAATCTAAAATTCCCCTTTCATAATTTAAATAGTTAAATAGTTACATAAGTATATACTCAATTTATATATACCCCCCCGAAATCACTGTCAATATATTTAATATTCCATTTTTTTACTTTATCTGACATATAATGCTATTATATATCAATAGTAGACATATTTTTTTCATTATGCTTTTTATAATTTACTTTTTGCAATCAATTGTATCAATTCCTAAAACATGCAAAAAAAGAGAAAACAATTTCATCAAAAGATGCAATTGTTTTCCCAACTTATTTTATCATGAAACTTTTATCATGAAGCCTAACTTATATGTAATAAAAACGATACCAGTGGAATTGTGACAACCGACAAAAGCGTTGTCAATACAACTCCCTTCGTTGTCAGTTCATAGTCCCCATCATATTCCTGTGCCAACATAGACGTCATACTTCCGACTGGAACTGAAAGCATGACCATCGTCACTCCAATGATCATTATGTGATTCGTAAATAACACTGGAAAGGATCAGTGTATCCAATGATCATTATTAGAAATAAGACAATCATCTGTTGCAATATCACCATTCCTCCTCTTTCCTATTCGTATTATGATGTTGACTATTTGATAGCTGATTCTTTATAATTCGCTTTAAATAAAAAACAATGAGCTTGCTTTCGCAAACTCATTCAAATATTTCTTTATTTACAATGGCATGCACCTGGTCATATTCTTTTTTTAAATAATGAACCACATTTTCACAAGAACTCTTCTGTAAATCCCGCATTGATGTCTCGGAGAAAAATGCTGCATGTGGTGTGAGGATTACATTATCCCTGTGTATAAGTTTACATTTTCTTAAGTCCGGTTCTTCCTGTTTTAGTACATCGAGTCCTGCTGCAAAAATCAGATGTCGATCGAGCGCCTCCGTCAGTGCATCCTCATCCACACAGCATCCTCGACTTACATTTATAAATACAGGCTGTCTTATCATCTTTGTAAAAGCTTCAAGATTGTAGTAATTTTCATTGTTACGATTGGGACTCATATGATTTGTAATTACATCGGCTTGCTCAAAAATTTCCTCAGCTGTTGCAATTGTCACACCTGCATTTTTTGCCTGATTCTGTTTTAGATGATTGGTACACACGAGTACCTTCATACCAAGTGCTTTTGCCCTAACTGCAACTGCTTTCCCAATCTCATTTGTATGCATATCTAAAATAGGTGAAATATAGCACTTTCCCCATGAGAAATTAAATTGGAACACATCAGTTGTCCACTTTTGAAATGGCGCAGTAGTACTGAAATCTCTATTTATGATGTTATCAGCTATTCTACCAACTTCACCTTTATAAGAATGATATTTTTCTTTAGGTCGTTTTCCGATAAGTCCTGCTTCATGCATAAGTCGTTGAACCCTTTTATGATTAACAGGTATTCCTTTATTAGCCAGTTCTTTATGTACTCGTCTGATACCGTATCTGCCTTTGTTTTGTGAGAAAATAAATTTAATCATATCTAGTAGTTCCGCATTTTTCTCCATCACAACATTCTTCTTATTTACTTCAAAGTAGTATGTTGATCTAGATAACCCAGTTGCTTTCAAAAGATGTTTTAAGTGATATCCTTTTTCTCGGAGCTCTTTGATGATTGCTGCTGTTTCACCTTGAGTCGCGCAGCTTCTTTTTCGTGTCTCAAGGCGATTAATTTTTTTATTGCTTCATTCTCAGCTTTTAAATATTCAGTTTCAGATCTTAATCGAATTAATTCTTCACGTTCAGACGGAGACAAATCATTTGGCGTTGATTTCCTGTTCATAGGGATATCGTCTTTTATTGCTACACTTGCCTCTGCCATTTCCTTACATTTCATTCCAGCAACACTATAAAACGAAAACGGTAAGCTCATAAGTATCCCTTCTTTCTTTTGTTTCCTACATTCCTTTTTTAAAAATGATATTTATCCTTTATAGACTTATATCCTTGCACCTATTTATAACGATTCCGTTTAGATCTTCTTAATATTTCTCGCAGATATTGTTACTATAATCACAAAATATAACAAATACATAGTAATAAATATAAGCCAGAACACATGGAAAGAATGTAAAGTTTGATAATAACTACGGGTTCGATATGTATTACTGTAAAGATTTAAACAATAAGCTGCGTATAATAAGAGATCTGTTAAAAGGGGAAGAAGCATAAGAATACTAATCTGTTTACTAGCCATCCTATTTAGCTGTTTCTTTGATTTGCCGATATAGTAGATCTGTTTTAATTCGGTTTGATTGTTCTTAATTATAATTAACTCAAACTTCGCACATAGATATTAGCTATGCACCTTGAAAATTCAATACCTA
>CAJMQE010000014.1 GCA_905215405.1 uncultured bacterium | reverse complement strand
AATACCCGTGACTGGACTTTCACCAGCTAGATTAGTGCCATGCCTGGCACACAGACAGAAAAGGGAGTGGAAACACTCCTTTTTTTGATATCTGGGAATTTAATGACAGGAATCAGATTACGTATCATGCATATTTTATATTATAACTTGTGGGAGACTGCCAATTCATGTATAATTCATGTAAAATATAGAAAGATATAATTAGAAATTTGGATAGCGGATAAAATGAGTGAAGAAATCTAGAGGTGATGAAAATGGGGAAAGAACAATTATTAATGGCAGCAGGTAAAAAGAAAGCAGATCTTGTACTGAAGTATGGGCATGTAATGAACGTTTTTTCGGATGAAATCAGAATATGTGATGTTGCGATCTGTAATGACAAAATAGTAGGAATAGGAGAGGACTATCAGGGGGAAAAAGAAATTGACTGTACTGGAAAATATTTAGTGCCAGGACTGATTGATGCACATATGCATATAGAATCTTCCATGCTCTTACCAGGAGAACTGTCTAAAGTACTTGTTAAAGCAGGAACAACTACTGTCATCGCAGATCCACATGAAGCTGTAAATGTAAAAGGTTCAGCAGCAATGGATTATATGCTTGCAAGTTCAAAAGACGTTCTCTGTAATGTCTATATCATGGTACCATCAAGCGTACCTGCCACAGATATGGAATCCAATGGGTGCGGAGAGTTCCTGGCAGGAGATATGGTGAAATATAGAACTGATTCGAGAGTACTTGGCTTAGGGGAAACAATGCGATTCTTTGAACTGCTGCAGGGAGAGGATCGAATGCGTGCAAAGGCAGAGCTTTTCCAGGGGAAATATATTGATGGGCATGCGCCAGGTTTATCTGGACGCGACTTGCAGGCATATCGTTTGGCAGGTGTGGATAATGATCATGAATGTGCAACAGTAGAAGAAGGTCTGGAAAAACTTCGTTCCGGATTCTGGATCCTGATAAGAGAAGGAAGCGGTGCGAAAAATGTCGAGACACTTGTCAGCGGATTCTTGAAAGCAGGCGTTTCAATGGAACGTTGTGCATTTTGTACCGATGATAAGCATACGGCGGAAATTAAAAAAGAGGGACATATCTCGACCTGTGTCAGAAAAGCAATTCAACTTGGCGTGCCGGTTATTCAGGCATATAAAATGGGAAGTTATCAGACGGCAAGACTTTATGGGCTACGGCATTTAGGGGCTATAGGAGCAGGATATCAGGCAGATATTCTGATCTTGGATGATCTTTTAACGGTGCATCCACAGTCTGTAATTAAAAGTGGGAAACTACTGTCGGAAAAAGAATATGATGCGGACTATGGATGTGAGCCGGCCAAGGAACTCTGTGATACGATCAGAGTTTCTGCTGTCAGTAAAGAAGATCTTACTTTAAAAGCAGAGGAAAAGAATCATATCATAGAAATGCAACCACATCAGCTTCTGACTAAGGACGTATATGCAAAAGTACCTTCTGTAAATGGAGTGTTTTGTCCGGATGCACAGTTTAATAAAATCTGTGTTGTTGAACGACATAATAGCGAAAAACATATGGTAGGAGTTGCACCTCTGACTGGTTTTCATATCTGTAATGGAGCAGTGGCCACCTCTGTTTCGCATGATTCTCATAATATTATTGCGGCTGGTGATAATGATGAGGATATCCTTCTTGCAATTAACTGTATCAAAGAAATGAAAGGTGGATATGCAATTGCATCCAAAGGCAAGATTATTGGAAAATTAGCGCTGCCTGTTTTTGGACTGATGAGTATGGAATCCTGCGAAACAGTGGAGAACACCTTGCAGGAAATGTTGAAGAGTGCAAGGCAACTTGGCGTCAGTGAGGCTACAGATCCATTTATAACACTTTCCTTCATGGCACTTACAGTCATTCCTGAAATTAGAATTACAGAACGAGGAATCGTTCTTGTTAAATAAGAGAATTTAGGCCAAAACAGCAACTTGAACTGGAAAAAGTGCTCTGTTTCCTGAAAAAGTACGTATATATTTTGATCGTAAAGTATATATTATATAAACACTAGTCTGATATTCTGACTGTATATTAAGGTAAGGGGGCACTTCTTTAATGGAAAAAAGCCAGGAATTTAACTTATACAATGACATAAAAACCAGAACGAATGGTGAGATATACATTGGTGTGGTTGGACCTGTACGAACCGGAAAATCAACATTTATAAAAAGATTTATGGATATTTGTGTTCTTCCATCGATGGAGAACGTACATAGTAAGGAACGCGCACGTGATGAACTGCCACAGAGTGCGGCAGGGAAAACGATTATGACAACAGAGCCAAAGTTCGTACCTGCAGAGGCTGCAACAATCAAGTTGATGGATGATATTGAATTTAAGATCCGTCTGATCGATTGTGTTGGCTTTATGGTTGATGGTGCAACTGGCCATATTGAAAATGATAAAGAACGAATGGTAAAAACACCATGGTTCGAGAATGAAATTCCATTTACCCAGGCTGCTGAACTTGGCACAAGAAAAGTTATCAATGAGCATTCAACGATCGGGGTTGTAATTACAACAGATGGCTCATTTGGCGATATACCGAGGGATAACTATATTCCGGCAGAGGAAAAGACGGTCAATGAGCTGAAAAAGCTTGGAAAACCATTTGTTATTATTTTGAACAGTTCAAAACCATATTCTCCAGAGACGAAACAGCTTGCTGGTGAAATCTCAGAAAAATATAGTGTGACAGTACTTCCACTCAACTGTGATCAGTTAAAAGAAGAAGATGTAACAAAAGTGCTGGAGAGCGTGTTATATGAATTTCCCATTTCTGAAATGGATTTCTTTGCACCCCAGTGGCTGGAAATGCTTCCAGACGACCACTGGCTCAAAGAAGACACCATCCAGATCGTAAAAGGAATGCTTGGCAATTATACATATATAAAGGATATCAAAGGCCAGCCATATGAAAATGAAAGTAAATTTGCAGAGAGTGTAAAAGTCTCCTCAATCAATATGGCGGATGGTAAGATCAGAGTTGATATCAAGATGAAACCTGAAATATATTATAATGTACTGAGTGAACTGACTGGTACTGAAATCAGTAATGAATATCAGCTGATCGGTACGATTAAAGAACTCTCTGAAAAGAAACAGGAGTTTGACAGTGTAGGAAATGCCATTACACAGGTAAGACAGACAGGATTTGGTGTTGTGACACCTGTTAAGGCAGATATTGTACTGGAAGAACCATCTGTTATCAAAAATGGTAATAAATATGGTGTCAGAATCAAGGCACAGGCTCCATCTATCAACCTGCTCAAGACCAATATCAATGTAGAGATTGAACCAATTGTAGGGAGCAAGCAGCAGGCGGATGATCTGATCGCGTATATCAAGGAAAGTACGCAACAGGATCCGGATGGAATCTGGGATGTCAATATCTTTGGCAAAACAATAGAACAGATCGTAGATGATGGAATCCACGAAAAGACGAGTAATATAACAGAAGAGAGCATGACAAAGATCAGTGATACACTTGAAAAAGTAATGAATGAGAATTCTGGTCTGGTCTGCCTGATTGTATAAGATAGCCATCAGATAACGAATGATCGAATTAAGAATAGATAATAGAAGAGAAAAACGCGTAATGGTAGATTGAAAACGCGTAATGGAAGAATGAAAATGTTTAATAGAATTAAAAATGGATAGTAGAAGCAAGATGAATAATAGAAACAAAAATGGATAAACTGGTTTTGTAAGAATCAATATAATAGTTCCTAACCAATAATGCATACTGTTATCTGATCGCTTAATAGATGGCAGTATGCATTAAAGCTATACAAAAATATAATTGTATGCATTTAATATATATTGGCTGAAAAAGGAAAACAAAATGAATTAATGTACAACAATATTAATTATATCGGCTTTTACAGACAATTATTTAGATAAACAGATAATTAAATGGTAATATTATACACAAAATACGATAAAATCACTTTATTAGGCACAAAAATTGCTGAAATGACGTCAGAACCATTGTATTTCGATACATAATGTGTTAAAATTCTCTTAAAATTTCATAAATTAGGAGGAAGTTATGTTAGAGAAATTTTTCAAACTGAAAGAAAATGGTACTAACGTAAAAACAGAAATCATTGCCGGTATCACAACTTTCATGACTATGGCGTATATCCTTGCCGTTAATCCAAAGATCCTTGGTGCAGCAGGTATGGATCCTAACGCTGTTCTTGTTGCTACAGCACTTGCATCATTTGTTGGTACAATCTGTATGGCATTGATGGCAAATTATCCATTTGCTCTTGCCCCAGGTATGGGATTAAATGCTTACTTTGCATATTCTGTCTGTCTTGGATTTGGACTTGACTGGAGAGTTGCCTTACTTGCAGTATTCTGTGAAGGTATCATCTTTATTGTTCTTTCCATTACAAATGTCAGAGAAGCAATCTTTAATGCAATCCCTGCAACTTTAAAACTTGCTGTTAGTGGTGGTATTGGTTTATTTATTACATTTATCGGTCTGCAGGATGCAAAACTTGTTGTGAACGATGATTCCACACTGCTTACTTATCAGAAATTCCATGAGAATTTTCATTCAGTAGGAATTGGTGCTGTACTTGCACTGATCGGTGTTATCATTATTGCAATCATGCTGATCAAAAATGTTAAGGGTGCGATCCTGATCGGTATCCTTCTTACATGGATCCTCGGTATGCTTTGTCAGGCAGTAGGCCTTTATGTACCAAACGCTGATCTTGGTATGTATTCATTATATCCAACACTTGACAACTGGTTCATTTTACCTACTATTTCTGAAACATTTGGTCAGGTATTTAAAGCAGACTTTAGTGAAATTCACATCTTTAATTTCATTGCTATTATCTTCGCATTCCTGTTCGTAGATGTATTTGATACAATCGGAACATTAATCGGTGTATCTGCAAAAGCGGACATGCTTGATGAAGAAGGTAAACTTCCAAGAATCAAAGGTGCTTTAATGGCTGATGCTGTTGCTACAACAGTTGGTGCTGTACTTGGTGCTTCTACAACTACAACATATGTAGAAAGTGCTTCAGGTGTATCTGCAGGTGGTAGAACAGGTCTTACAGCTGTTACAACAGCTATCCTGTTTGCTCTTTCAGTATTCTTTGCACCAATCTTTATGGCAATTCCATCATTTGCAATTGCTCCAGCATTGATCATTGTTGGTTTCATGATGATCTCAGCTGTAACAAAGATTGATTTTTCAGATCCAGCAGAAGGTATCCCTGCATTCCTTTGTATCGCTGCAATGCCATTCGCATACAGCATTTCTGAAGGTATCGCAATCGGTGTTATCTCTTATGTAATTGTTAACCTCGTAACAGGTAAAGCAAAAGAAAAGAAGATCAGTATTCTGATGTACGTATTAGCAGTATTGTTCGTATGTAAATATATCTTCTTATAATAACTTTTTTCTAAGAATAGTTGAAAAACGATAAATATACACAAGAAACTGGCCACTACAGAAAAGATTTTAATCTGCTCTGTAGAAGGCCAGTTTTTTGTTGCTCATGAATGTCATTGATTAGAATTATGATTAATAAAAGGAACGAGAGGAAGGGTAAAATTTGAAAGCGTAAAAATGAAATAAATATAAATCATTCAGAATTTGAAATAAAATGTGCATACTAGTAATAAAGAAGTAAGGTTTTCAAAATTATGGCAGGTGTGGTATAATTTTTAGACAAAAAGGGAAAGGAGCGTAGAAAGAATAAACTTTCTACCAAGGGTTATATGAATGGAATAGAATGGGCTGCTTTTGCAGTTTTCGTGGTTGTAGTCATGATTGTAGTCTACATCGACAGTTCCAGGAAGGCAAAGAAAAGAATACTTGCCATGCTGAAAAAGGGCTGGGGGAATCCACCGGACAAACAATATTTGTTCGATGAATATGAAAATCTGACACATTATTTTTATAACTGTGCAGATAAGACAAATGAAATTAATGATACCACTTGGAATGATCTTGATATGGACAGGGTATTCAAGCTGATAAACAACACACATTCCTCTGTGGGACAGGAATATTTATATAAAATGTTACGTACCCCTGAGACAAAGGACACAGAGTTAAATGAACGTGACCGTTTGGCAAAGTTCTATGCAAAGAATCAGGAGAAAAGAATTTCTATCCAGAAAGTGTTTATTAATATAGGCTATGCATCCTTTGTATCATTATCGGATTTTATAGATATGCTTGCAGGCTTAAAACCCGGAAGTAATATGATCCACTATCTATGCAGGATTGCAATTATAGCTGCAATTATTTTCAGTGTTACAATTAATGCGCAGTTCGGAATTTTACTGATTGTAGGGGCGATGGCGCTGTGTATACTTTCTTACTATAAGGAAAAAGCGAAAATAGAGCGGTATTTTATCTGTGCAAGACATATTGGCCGTCTTGTCAGTGGTGCAAGAGAACTTTCCAGCCTTAAAATTGAAGAGTTATCTGAGTATAATCAGGAACTGGACCGTCTTGTTCACGTATTTTCCAAATTTGAAAGTAGTGCTTCAGCTTTAAAATCAGGAAGTGATGCAAATGGTTCTCCTGCTGCTGTAATTGCAGATTATTTTAATATGATCGTGCATACGGATCTGGTTAGATTTAATAAAATCGTTACACTGCTCGGTGAACATGTCAGCGAGATTTATCAGCTGATCGATGTGCTGGGAAAATTGGAAGCCTGTATAGCGATCGCATCTTTCCGTGAAATGCTTCCATACTGGAGTGTACCTTCACTCGATCACAGTGGTGCTCACCTGAGTGCGACTGATCTCTATCATCCACTGATCAGTGAACCGGTCGCAAATACGATTTCAGAGAACAGATCTGTTCTTCTGACTGGTTCTAATGCTTCAGGAAAATCTACATTTTTAAAGACTGTGGCGATCAATGCCATATTATCACAGACGATCTGCACGAGCGTAACGAAAGATTATCATGCATCCTACTTTAGAATCTGTTCGTCTATGGCATTGCGTGACGATCTGAATAATCATGAAAGTTACTATATAGTTGAAATTAAAACATTGAAAAAAATACTTGAGACGATCGAAAGTGGTTCTCGTGTACCTGTTCTTTGCTTCGTGGATGAGGTCCTGCGTGGAACCAACACCGTTGAAAGAATCTCGGCGTCTAGCGAAATTCTGCATAGTTTGAGCAAGAAAAATGTGCTCTGTTTTGCAGCGACCCATGATATAGAACTGACAACTATTCTGGAAAAATATTATGCAAATTATCATTTTCAGGAAGAAGTCAGTGATGATGCAGTTACGTTTAACTATAAACTTCATAAAGGACGGGCAACATCTAGAAATGCAATCCGTCTGCTTGCAATGATCGGATATGATAAAGAGATTGTCGCAAAATCTGAAGAGATGGCTCGAAGTTTTATGAATAATGGAAGCTGGCAGCGGTTATAGTCTGTCTAATAAAAGGATAAATTTGTTGAAAAAGGTTAATTTATATGATAAGATAAATTAATATAAAATAAGAAACTGGTATACATGTTTGTATATGGGAATATATAGGAGGTTGATTGTATGATTTTATTAGATGCACTGGTTGCTGATATTATTTGGGAAGTAATTCGTTTTATTATTTTTGCATGCCTGATCGTTGGTGGCGTTATGATCGGTAAGAAGTTACGTGATCACACAGATGCAAAGAAAGCTTCGCAGACAGGCGAGACTATAAAGAGTAATGAAAGTGAAATTTAGGAGGATATACGGAAGTGAAGAAGTACGGAGTAAATGAACTGAGAAAAATGTTCTTGGATTTCTTTGAAAGCAAAGATCATCTTAAGATGAAGAGTTTTTCCCTCGTTCCACATAATGATAATAGTTTATTAATTATTAATTCAGGAATGGCACCTTTAAAGCCTTATTTTACAGGACAGGAGATTCCACCAAGAAGAAGGGTGACTACCTGCCAGAAATGCATTAGAACAGGTGATATCGAGAATGTAGGTAAAACTGCAAGACACGGAACATTTTTTGAGATGCTCGGTAATTTCTCATTTGGTGACTATTTTAAGACAGAGGCTATTCACTGGTCTTGGGAATTCCTTACAGAAGTTGTAGGACTTGATCCTGAAAGACTCTATCCAAGTGTTTACCTCGATGATGATGAAGCATTTGAAATCTGGAATAAAGAAATTGGTATTCCTGCAGAAAGAATTTTTAAATTTGGTAAAGAAGATAATTTCTGGGAACATGGTGCTGGTCCTTGTGGTCCTTGTTCAGAAATTTATTATGACCGTGGTGAAAAATATGGCTGTGGCAAACCTGGCTGTACAGTAGGTTGCGAATGCGACAGATATATGGAAGTATGGAATAATGTATTTTCACAGTTCAACAATGATGGTAAAGGAAATTATTCTGATCTGATCCAGAAAAATATTGATACAGGTATGGGTCTTGAAAGACTTGCTGTTGTTGTTCAGGATGTGGATTCAATCTTTGATGTAGATACACTTCAGGCATTAAGAAACAGAATCTGTGAAATCGCAGGTGTTGAATATGGTAAGGATGCACAGACAGATGTTTCAATCCGTGTTATCACAGATCATATCCGTTCTGTAACATTCATGGTTTCTGATGGTATTATGCCATCTAATGAAGGAAGAGGATATGTACTCAGAAGATTATTAAGACGTGCTGCAAGACATGGTAAACTTCTTGGTGTGAAAGGAAACTTCCTTTCTGATCTGTGTAGTACAGTAATCGAAGGATCCAGAGATGGATATCCAGAACTTGAAGAAAAGAAAGAATTTATCTTTAAAGTTCTGACTGAAGAAGAAGACAAGTTCAGTAAAACAATTGATCAGGGCCTTAACATTCTGGAAGGAATGCAGAAAGAACTGGAAGCCAAAGGTGAAAAGACTTTATCTGGTGCTGATGCATTCAAACTTTATGATACTTATGGATTCCCACTTGATCTGACACAGGAAATTCTTGAAGAAAAAGGAATTCAGATCGATGAACAGGGATTCAAGAAAGCAATGGACGAGCAGAGAGATATGGCTCGTAAAGCTCGTAAAACAACTAACTACATGGGCGCTGATGCAACTGTATATGATGACATCAATGCGGCAGTTACAAGCAAATTCGTAGGATATGACAAACTTGAAAATGAATCTGTTATTTCTGTTCTGACATCTGATACAGCAATTGTGGAAGCACTTTCTGATGGTGATCAGGGTACTGTTATTGTTGATGAAACTGTTTTCTATGCTACAATGGGTGGCCAGGAAGGCGATACAGGTGTGATTGAAACTGCTGATGGTACATTTAAGGTATCTGATACAATTAAACTCAAAGGCGGAAAGATCGGACATGTTGGTAAGATGACAAGTGGTATGCTCAAAGTTGGCGATCATGTAACACTCAAAGTTGATCGTGCGAACAGAGCAGATACATGTAAGAATCACAGTGCAACACATCTTCTGCAGAAAGCATTAAGAATGGTACTCGGTACACATGTTGAACAGGCAGGTTCATTTGTTAATCCAGAAAGATTAAGATTTGACTTTACGCATTTCCAGAGCATGACACCAGAAGAAATTGAAAAAGTAGAAGCAATTGTAAATGAAGAAATTGCAAAGGCAACTCCAGTTGTAACTGATATTATGGATCTTGAGGAAGCTAAGAAGACAGGAGCAATGGCTCTGTTTGGAGAAAAATATTCCGATAAGGTTCGTGTAGTCAGAATGGGAGACTTTTCTACAGAACTTTGTGGTGGTACACATGTAGCCAACACAAGCAATGTAATGTTATTTAAGATCATTTCAGAAACAGGTATCGCTGCAGGCGTAAGAAGAATTGAAGCGTTAACTGGCAATGGTGTGATCAGACATTATCAGGAAATTGAAAACGAACTTCATGAAGCATGTAAGGCTGCTAAAACTGAACCTGCACAGCTGATTAAGAAGATCGGTTCTATGAATGATGAAATCAAAGCACTCACAAGTGAAAATGAAAAACTTAAGAATAAACTTGCCAAAGATTCACTTGGTGATGTTTTAGATAATGTAAAAGATGTTAATGGTGTTAAATTCCTTGCTGCAAGTATGAAAGATGTAGATATGAACAGCTTAAGAACACTGGGCGACCAGATGAAAGAAAGGCTCGGCTCAGGTGTCGTTCTTCTTGTTTCTGCACAGGGCAGTGATAAGGTTAATATGATTGCTATGGCTACAGATGATGTAGTTAAGAAAGGCGCACATTCCGGCAATCTGATCAAAGCAGTTGCTTCCATCGTTGGTGGTGGCGGCGGTGGTCGTCCTAACATGGCTCAGGCCGGTGGTAAGAATCCAGAGGGCATTGAGGAATTATTAACGAAGGCAGAAGAGGTACTTGCGTCTCAGCTGTAATAACACAATTAATACGGGTAAAAGAGTGCAATAACGATTTGATATATCGCAAAATTAAGAATTTTGATACAATTTTAAAAAAAATTTCTTGTACATGTCATTTTTTGTAAAATAGATGTTGACGAATTCAAATTATGTGATATAATCGTTATTGTGCAATAAATAAATACCCGATGTATTGTTGTGCACAATCTGCAACAGAAGGGTGGTTAGGTGAGACAATGTCAAATGTAATCGTTAAAGATAATGAGACTTTAGATAGCGCTTTACGTAGATTTAAGAGAAACTGTGCAAAGGCAGGCATCCAGCAGGAAATCCGTAAAAGAGAACATTACGAAAAGCCAAGCGTTAGACGTAAGAAAAAGTCTGAAGCAGCTAGAAAACGTAAATTTAACTAATTAGTTTATGATAACCGGTGTGATTACACCGGTTATTTTTCGTTTTAGCGTTCTTTATCCTCAGATAACAAAATAGGAATCTGATCTTTGCTTTGTAGTTGGAATTCATAGTTATTTCACAAACATATCACATGTTGTTCGAAAACAAAGTGTATCATTCATTTTAGAAAGTGCGAATACCAGGTAGCAGCCTGATAAAAAGAGTCATCTGCATGATTGACAGGATTAACAGATCACGAAAAAGGAAATGATCAGTGCTGACTGGAATGATAGATACGGAGGTATAGATGGAAGAAATGATGGAGAACAGATTTAGTGGAATGGATTATATTGATCTTATTCAGCCATATAACGAGGCTATGAAGAATATTTCAACACGAATAGATACATTGATGCTTGATTATAATCTGACGTATCATATACAGCCTATTCATCACGTAGAAAGTCGCCTGAAAACGAAAGAGAGTATCCAGGGAAAGTTATTGAGAAAACATATTCCCATTACGGTCGATAATATAAAAAATGAACTGAACGATATAGCTGGCATTAGAATCAGCTGTTACTTTATCCGCAATATTTACGAAATAGTTAAAATATTAAAGAAACAAAGTGATCTGATCGTAATCAAAGAGCGAGATTACATTCAAACGCCGAAGGAAAATGGATATCGAAGTTATCATATTGTGTTTGGGGTACCTGTGTATTATGTGAACGGAAAAGAATATTTTCCAGTTGAAATACAGCTTAGAACCATGACGATGGATCTCTGGGCAAGTATGGAACATCAGATTTGTTATAAGAATGATATGCTCAATGAACATACGCAAAAGGAATTTCGTGAATACGCTAGACAATTAAAAGCACTTGAGGAGCGGATTGAATTTAATTATGGCGTGCAGGCAGATGGGAATCATCGTTGTTGATGTATAATTTTCATGCAAACTGAATATAGTAATGTAAGAGTGCATGGAGGTATCTGACAGATGGGAATTGTTGATGCACTAAGTCTGCCTAAAGATGTAGTTCTCGGTATGCCAGTTATTACTGCTATCGGCTCTTGCGAGGTACATGTAGAGAATTTTAAATCCATCGTAGAATATAACAGTGAGTGTGTGAAACTGATGACGAAGAAAGGAATGCTGACGATTCATGGAAAGAGAATCGTGATTGATTATTTTGATTCAGAGGAAATACATATTACCGGAATGATTAAGACGATTGAATTCTAGCATTTGGAAAGAATTGTATCGTCGTAAAGTCAGAATTAAGATAGCTTCTGGTAATATTTGAGCTGGACGATTATAATAATAAAAAATGTGGTGTTGTCATGACGAAATTATTTCATTTCCTGTCTGGTTATCTTTTGATCATGACAGAAAATACAATGCCTGAACGGTTCTTGAATCTGTGCAGGGCACGGGGTATTCATACATGGGGATTAAAAAATATCGGTGAGAAATACATGTTCTACATAAAAGTATCAGATTTTAGAAAGCTGAAGGACATCTTGAAAAAAACAGGCATTCATTTGACCATTGTTAAAAAAGCTGGCCTTCCTTTTTTTATGTTCCGGTATCGGAAGCACTATTCATTTGTGATCGGTATATTTCTTGCGGCTGCCATGATTTATCTAATGTCGATGTATGTATGGGATATTAGCTTTGATGGTAATTTTATTTATACGGATAATGTGCTTCTGACTTATCTGGATGATAATGAAATTGAACCTGGTATGAAAATGAAGGCAGTTGACTGTGATCAGATCGAAAAGGACATTCGAAGGGATTTTCCTGATATTACGTGGGTATCAGCAGAAATCAGTGGAACGAGACTGATTATACATGTAAAAGAAAATGATGGCGATGTCATGAGCGAGAAGGATGATGAGATCAGTGATATTGTGTCGGACAGAAGCGGTACGGTAGTTGATATTGTTACCAGAAATGGAACACCAAAAGTAAAGCCAGGGGATCCTGTTTCTGAGGGTACAGTTCTTGTAAGTGGAGAAGTAGTTCTTTACAATGATAGTAAAGAACCAATCAAATGTAATTATGTACATAGTGATGCGGATGTATATATCAGCACCAGTTATGATTATCAGGACAGTCTTTCTCTACAACATGAATATAAAGTATATACGGGCAGAACAATTACGAAAGATCTTTATCACATTTTTGGCGAACAGATCGAACTGGGATTCAGCCTCAAACGTTTTAAAGAATATGATGTGGTAACAGATGAAACCACACTGCATTTGACTGACAATTTCTATCTTCCCATCAGGACAGGACATAAGGTATATTCTGAATATGAGACGATGCAGGGAGAATACACAGAAGATGAGGCAAGAGATCTTCTCTGCGAACATTACGATACCTATTTGAAAAAAATGCAAGAAAAGGGTATTCAAATTGTAGACAGTAGTGTTAAAATAGAGCTGTCAGGTGATCAGTATGTGATGAGTGGTCAGGTCAATGTGATTGAGAAAATGAATGACCATGTAGCAGTGACACCGACAGTCGAAGTTGAACCAGAAAAGGAAACAGTAAGCGAATGAGTGTAGTGGAAAGTATTTTAGACATTCCTGCAGAGCATTGCAGCAATGTTTTTGGACAGTTTGATAGTTATGTTAAGAAAATAGAACGAACATTAAAAGTGACGATCGTTGCAAGAGATTCCAGTGTTAAGATTATCGGGGCACAGGAAAATGTCACAAAGGCCGTTAGTGTACTAGAGAATATGGTGGAACTTTCACGTAGAAACGGCCAGGTAACAGAGCAGAACGTAGATTATGCGCTGTCTCTGTCTTTCGAAGAAAAAGAGAACGCAATTCTTGAAATTGATAATGATATTATCTGCAGGACGATAGCAGGTAAACCGATCAAACCGAAGACGATCGGTCAGAAACATTATGTGGAACAGATCCGCAATAAAATGATCGTGTTCGGGATTGGTCCGGCTGGTACAGGTAAGACCTATCTTGCTATGGCGATGGCCATTAATGCATTTAAGAACAATGAAGTTGGCAGAATTATATTGACCAGACCAGCAATTGAAGCAGGTGAAAAACTAGGCTTCCTTCCTGGTGATCTGCAGAGCAAGGTAGATCCTTATCTGCGCCCTTTATATGATGCACTTTATCAGATCATGGGTGCAGAAAGTTTTAACGCGAATATGGAAAAGGGACTGATTGAAGTAGCACCTCTGGCCTATATGAGAGGACGTACTCTGGATAATGCATTTATTATTCTGGACGAGGCTCAGAACACAACGCCGGCGCAGATGAAAATGTTCCTGACCAGAATTGGTTTCGGCTCCAAAGTAATAGTAACTGGAGACCGGACACAGAAAGACCTGCCAAGAGATACCGTATCAGGTCTGGATGTAGCGTCTAAGGTTTTATCCAAAGTTGATGAGATTGGATTTGTCAGATTGACAAATCAGGATGTTGTGAGACATCCGCTTGTACAAAAAATTGTAAAAGCTTATGAAGAATATGAAAAGAAGAGTGAGGCACATAAGAAGCACAGAGCAGGACAATCAGCAAGATAGTATTGCTTTGTAAGAAGTGCCGGGAGGAAATTTTGACATATAATATTGAATACGAAACAGATATACAGCTTGGTCTTCCATATCAGGAAATTATAGAGGCAGTGATCAATGAGGCAGTAGACTATGAAAAATGTCCCTATGAGACAGAAGTAAATGTTATTTTAACAGATAACAGATCTATTCATGAAATCAACAAGGAGTACAGAGATGTGGATTCAGCTACAGATGTGCTGTCCTTCCCAATGATCTCTTATGAGACTCCGTCTGATTTTGATGGAATTGAAGATGATGTAGAAGATTATTTTAATCCGGAAAGTGGAGAACTGATTCTTGGAGATATTATTATCTCTGTAGAAAAGGTAATCGAACAGGCGGACAAGTATGGACACAGTACCAAGAGAGAACTGGCGTTTTTGACAGCCCACAGTATGATGCATTTATTTGGTTATGATCATATGGTGCCGGAAGAAGCAGCAGTAATGGAACAGAAACAGAACGAGATCCTGGAAAGAATTCATATCAGTCGTTAGAGGGAACGATTCAAAATTCTTACAGGTGTGATCTTACTGGAGGGGCATATGAGTGAGAAGGGGAAACAGATCGTAATTACGGCAGGTACAGTGATTCTGATCATTGCTATTGGTATTACGATTCTGTTTATATCAAAAAAGAAGCAAAATAATGGGGACAATGCAGGAAATGAAAATGCGGTGTCAGAGGAGACGATACAGACTGAGACAACAAATCAGCATAGTGGACAGGCAAGAAGTCCACTGACGGGTGAATGGGTCAGTGAGGATAGTGCATCAAAAGTGCCAGTTGCTGTCATGTATAGTAATGTTGCAGATGCAATGCCACAATCTTCAATCAGTTATGCGGATATTGTATTTGAATCGCTGGTCGAAGGTGGAATTACCCGCTTGTGTGCAGTATTTGAGGATCAGCAGGGACTGGAGAAAATAGGGCCAGTTCGTAGTTGCAGAACGTACTATCTTTTCTTTGCAAAGGAATTTGAAGCTGATTATGTACATTTTGGATATTCTGAGTATGCAAAAGAATATCTGGACCGAAGCGAGATGCATGCACTTGATGGCATGGTATATTGTGATTTCTATCGGACGACTGACAGAGTTGCACCGCATAATGCTTATACGAGTTGGACTGGAATTATGAACAGCGTAACTGAAAAAGGGTATCCGACTACTTATACAGAAAATTTTGAGCAGCCTTGGACATTTAATGACAAGGATGAAACTGAAGTTACTGTTCAGGACGGAAGCAGCTGTAAGCGTTTTATACCTGGGTATATGTACAATAATCCTTATTTCCTCTATAACGAGGAAACAAAGCAGTATGACAGATATCAGTTCGATGGCCCTCAGATTGACGCAGAGAACGAAAAACAGCTATCCTGTAAGAATATACTGGTTAAGTATGTAACAGGGCCTTACTGGCCAAATGGAACGCCAAATTATACCATTGACGGTACTGGTACAGGATTGTATATTACAGATGGGGAAGCCGTTACGGTTTACTGGAAAAAGTCTTCTGAATATGGACTGACAAAGTATTACTACAAAGATGGAACAGAAATTACACTGAACCAGGGAAAGACTTGGATCTGTCAGATTGAAGAGGATCGAAAAGACCAGGTGAATATTGAGCCGGAACAATAATAGTAGAAAAGAAATGAAACAGGAAGGGTCACAATTATGAATATATTATTATTACTCAGACCTAAGAGTACAGTAGCATTTATTTATGAGGATAACACGATCAGACAGGGACTTGAAAAACTGAGGGCACATCATTATACCGCAATTCCGGTGGTTGCCAAGAGTGGTGAATACATAGGTACTGTTAATGAAGGAGATTTCCTGTGGCACATGGCAGATCATGATTCTTATGAAATGAAAGCCCAGGAAGAATACAGGGTGGCTGATATCCTGCGTGCGGACTGGAATCCTGCAGTAAGGATCAGTGCAACGATGGATGATCTACTTTTAAAGGTCATGGATCAGAACTTTGTACCTGTCGTGGATGATAGAAATCTGTTCATGGGCATTGTGACACGTCGTGATGTGTTAAAGTATTTTTACATGAAGGATCAGGAACGCAGTCTTGATAAGAAAATGATTGATGTAACTGACCAACAGCTAATCGAAGGCGCTTATCGTGCAATGAAGCATGCCTATGCACCTTATTCACAGTATACTGTTGGTGCAGCACTTGTGTGTGACAATGGAAATGTCTACACAGGATGCAATATAGAAAATGCTTCCTATGGCGCAACAATCTGTGCTGAGCGGGTAGCGATCAGTAAATGTATCGCCGATGGCAATCGAAAGATCAAAAAGATCGCTATTGTTTCTCAAACGAAAAAGCCGACACCTCCATGTGGAATCTGCCGACAGGTGCTTTCGGAATTTATGGACGAAGATGGAGTTATTGTTCTGGATGGACCGGATGGAATTGTAAATTTGACTCGTGCAGACATTTTACCAGGCGCTTTTGGTAAAAAAGATTTGAATAAAATTGAATAATATGAAAATTATGGCAGATAATATACATAGTTGCAATAACCAGATATCTTTTTAAAGAGGAAGAATGATTATGAAGAAAATGTGTATTATCTGTCTTTTTGTACTGGCCATGTTTGGCGTATATTATGTCAGTTACCGATATTCATTGAAATACTTTGCCGAGGAGAACAGTGACTATAATCTGACGGATCTGCCAACACAGGCCGTTGATGCCAATAAAGAACCGATCATCAGTAATATAACACAATTTACAGTGGAATATTATAATTCGGATGACCAGAGTATGACAGAAGAAGTATTGGAAACACCAATTGAATATCTCGGCTATACCAGGGACAAACTTGTGGAAGCAATGGAGAAATATAAGGATGATCCTTCTGTTACTGATAAAGTTAAGGGGCTTGTGTCCTACCAGCTGATCTCTTTTGATTCGCAGAATGTCACTGTCAGAAAATCATATAGTGCACAGAACATGCCACAGACATATTACGTATTTGTTGAGAATAATTATCTGACAATCTATCTGGAAGATAAGACCACGCTTTATGATCATACCGACATCAAGCTGACGACACTTCCTGACTATATACAGCGAGAAGTTGTAAATGGATTAAAAATAGAGAGTCAGAAGGCATTGTATGACTTCCTGGAGACGTATACGACCTGACAAAGAGGAAAAAGAGAGAAATGAAGTGCTTTATCTGTATCGTACAACTCTTTTGTTCCTCTTTTTCCGGACTAAAGCGACAACTTGCGTGAAAATGGTTCTAGTATTATAATAGAGTATAAAATGCTGTGTCATTGATTTTGATACAGTATTTCTTTTAAACATAAAATTAAGCTATTAGTTGAATATATAGAAAGATGATAAAGGTGAATATTATGCATTTTGACTGCATCGTGATCGGTGGAGGGGCAGCAGGAATGACTGCTGCTATAACTGCTGCAAGAAGAGGAAAGAAAACAGCAATCATAGAACATACGGATCGAATTGGAAAGAAAATTCTTTCTACAGGAAATGGTAAATGCAATCTGACCAATACAGAGCTGGACAGAGAATGCTATCAGTCTGATGATAGAGAATTCGTGATACAGGTAATTGATCAATTTACGCCATATGATGTGATTGATTTCTTTAAATGTCTTGGAATTTATCCAAAATCAAAAAATGGGTATATATATCCGAATTCTGAACAGGCTTCCTCGGTACTGGATGTGTTAAGGCTGGAACTGTCACATCAGAAAGTGGCTTTGTTTACACAGACCATCGTAAAAGGGATTGAAAAAAATGGAGAACAATTCCGGATTTCAACAGAACAGAACGAATTTACTGCGGATTCACTAATTCTTGCCACTGGTTCAAAAGCAGCACCAAAGACCGGATCTGATGGTAGTGGATATAAATTTGCAAAAAAGCTTGGACATTCTGTGATAAAACCACTTCCTGCATTGGTACAGCTTCGCTCGGACCTGGATTTATGTAAAGGTATGGCAGGTGTCAGAAGTGAAGGAAAAGTAGACCTATACATAGATGGGCAGTTCGTAACGGAAGATACAGGAGAGGTTCAGTATACGGATTATGGAGTATCTGGAATTCCAGTTTTTCAAATAAGTCGTTATGCTGTAAGAGCAGTAGATGCAGGGAGTGATGTATATGTTGATGTAGATATGTTGCCTTCGGTAAAAGATTCTGCGCTTGCAGATATGCTGTTTAGGAGACTTGATGATGATGGATATAAGACGATTGAACAATTTCTGATGGGACTGCTGAATAAAAAACTTGTGAATGCAGTATTAAAACGGAATAAGATCAATCCAAACGAGACCGCTTCCAATTTAAAAGAACAGCAGATGCAAAAGATCATTAATACAATCAAGAAATTCAGAATTCCTGTGTCAGGATATAATCCGTTTGAGAATGGCCAGATCTGTTCGGGTGGAGTCAGAACCAATGAAATTAATGCAGAGACAATGGAATCCAAAATACTTGACCATTTATACTTTGCTGGTGAAATGGTTGATGTCGATGGAAAATGTGGTGGATATAATCTGCAGTGGGCCTGGAGTTCAGGACATGTCGCAGGCAGTCATGCATAATGTAGTTATAGAATACGTAAATGCGCATGGAGAAGTGCACATAAGAAATGAGGAAAAATGATACGAATTAATCAGATTAAATTAAAGCCAGGGCATACCGAACAGGAATTGCAGCATGCAGTAGCAAAGCATTTTAGACATTATCAGAATGCAGATTTTACATTTAAAATTGTAAAGAGAAGTGTTGATTCCCGCCACAAGCCGGAAATCTTCTTTGTGTATTCTGTAAATGTTACATTTGCAGATGTGCATCTGGAACAATTAATTCTAAAGAAGAATAAAGATAGAAATATCATGGAAATTACAGAGAAAAAATATCAATTTCCTGAAGGGTTTTCCGCACAAGAAGTTGGAAGACCAGTTGTGGTTGGATTTGGACCTGCAGGAATGTTTGCAGCACTTATGCTTGCCCGGGCAGGATGCAGGCCTATCGTTATCGAACGTGGTGAAGCCGTAGATGAGAGAATGAAGACAGTGAACAGATTCTGGGAGACAGGTGATCTTCATGAAAATTCCAATGTGCAGTTCGGTGAAGGTGGTGCAGGTACATTTTCTGATGGAAAATTGAACACTGCAATTAAAGATCCATCTGGCAGAATTCGAAAAGTACTGGAAACGTTTGTTGAATTTGGCGCGGATCCATCCATTCTTTACCTGAATAAGCCACATATTGGTACAGATGTTTTATGTGGTGTCGTAAAAAATCTGCGAGAGGAAATCATTTCTCTGGGTGGTGAAATCCATTTTCAGACAAAGTTCGCAGGATTTCAGATCGAGAATCATAAAATAAACGGTGTTTTTGTTGAATCGACTAACTTTGCAGCTACAGAGAGTGCAAACGAACAGACACCTCAGATCATCCCATGTCAGGATGTGATTCTTGCAATTGGACATAGCGCAAGAGATACATTTGAATTATTATACAAGAATCAGATCACGATGCAGGCAAAATCATTTGCCGTTGGACTTCGTATTGAACATCCGCAAACATTAATCAATGAAAATGCTTATGGTAAAACAGATGCATCGAATCTTCCAGTTGCAGATTATAAGCTGACATATCAGGCATCAAACGGAAGAGGCGTCTATTCATTCTGTATGTGCCCAGGAGGTTTCGTTGTCAATGCTTCGTCGGAAAAAGAGCGTTTGGCAGTCAACGGGATGAGTTATGCGAAACGAGACAGTGAAAATGCGAATACAGCTCTGATCGTAACGGTAACGCCCGATGATTTTAAAGGTGATACGCCACTTGCAGGTATTGAGTTCCAGCGTGAACTTGAACATGCGGCCTACGTGGAAGGAAAAGGAAAAGTACCAGTACAGCTTGCAGCGGATTTTAAAGCGAATCGTATTACGACAGCACTTGGTAAAGTAAAACCGTGCATCAGGGGCGCTTATACATTTGCAAATCTGAGAAATGTTCTTCCCGCTTATGTATCAGATACAATAATTGAGGGGATGGGCAGCTTTGAACATCACATAAAAGGATATGATATGGACGATGCTGTTTTTGCAGGAGTTGAGAGCAGAACATCGAGCCCAGTTAGAATTGTGCGTGATGACACAATGCAGGGAAGCATCTCAGGGCTTTATCCATGTGGTGAGGGTGCTGGATACGCAGGCGGAATAACATCGGCTGCAGTTGATGGAATCAAAATTGCTGAAAAAATTGTACAAAAACATATAAAGTGAGTGACGAATTCATGATTTTGGTGTAAAATAACAATCGTGAATAATAATACGAAAAGGAAAATGTACAGTCTCGTACACGAATATAAAAAATGAGCAAGTATAGGGAATTAATCAAAGATAAGAAAAGAATCGTTATCAAAATCGGTTCCTCATCATTGATTCACGAGGAGACCGGTAAATTAAATCTTTCAAAAATCGAGAAATTAGTCAGAGTACTTTGTGATATTAAAAACTCAGGGAAAGATGTTGTTCTTGTATCCTCTGGTGCTATTGCAGTTGGATCAGCTACGCTGAACTTGGACAAAAGACCAACAGATCTTCCTGTAAAGCAGGCATGTGCGGCAATCGGACAGGCCAAGCTCATGATGGTATATCAGAAGATATTTGCTGAATATAATACCATTGCAGCACAGATCCTGATGACTAAAAATACGGTAATCAATGATATTAACAGAGTGAATGCCCAGAATACATTTAAGGAATTGATGAATCTTGGTGCAATTCCGATTGTTAATGAAAATGATACCGTTTCTACATATGAAATTGAGCAGGTACAGACATTTGGAGATAATGACAGACTTTCTGCAATCGTTTCTTCTATTATCGAAGCAGACCTTCTGATCTTATTGTCTGATATCGATGGTATGTATACAGATGATCCCAATAAGAATACAAATGCAAAATTTATAGAGGAAGTACCATTTATTGATAAGGAATTATCTGAGATGGGAAAAGATACTTCAAAGAGCGGTGTTGGAACTGGTGGTATGGCAGCAAAGATCGCTGCAGCGAGAATTGCTACAAATGCTGGTGCGGACATGGTGATTACAAATGGAAAAGACCTCGACAATATTGGCAGAATATTGCGTGGGGAAAATGTTGGTACGCTGTTCCTGAAGCATAAGAATGAGGATTTTGATTTATTAAAAATGATTTCCTGACCAGGATCCGTGTATACAGTTGCCTGCAGACATAATCATCGGCTTGACGTTAGGAGGTTAGCATGGATATAAGGTTGATAAGAAATTTCGAGTCTGGACAATGCATGCCTATTGAAGAAGACCTGATTCTGCAAATAACAGATGATAACTATCAGCTGAATGGTTTTACTGGTAAGAAAATATTTATTGCTGATGTTGTAAATAATAACAAACAGGAAGTAATGCCGGGCTTTAGAAAATATGACTTGGCATGCATTACGGATGTAAGTGGAAATAAAGATGCAATCTATTTTACGACTGCATTACGCCAGAACGAAACAGATATAAAAGTAACGTTAATTAAATATCTGATTTCCAATGGTGAAAGCATTGAAGTCTATTCATTTCATGAAAATCTGAATGATCTGGAGACAAAATGCTGTATTAAATTATACATTCTGGATGAGAATTATATTTTTGTTCAGAAAGAACGGTTTCAGATGGCAGAACAGGCTGAGATGGGACAAGATTGTGAACAGGGTTGTGCTGATACGCTTCACGGACTTGCTAAGATAGAGAATTTCCTGTATTGCGTGGAAGAACTGAATCAGATCCCGATTTGTGATCCTGTAATTGCAAATTCAGGCATCGATCGCATTATTACACTGGATGGTAATATCTGTGCAGTAAAACTGGGCTATTCCGTTCTTCGTGAAAATGCAAATGACAGCTGGACAGAATCACAGCTTCCAACGGAGTTGATAGGTATTGTTAATATCAAACAATTCATTTCTGATCTGGTTCTGAAAAAAGAGCAGGTATTTATTGAAACACTTGATACAGGCTCTGAAAACAGAACATTTCCGTATATGAAAGTGCGGGAGGGAAGTCTGGTTTATTCTAGAGTAGATGTTTTGAACCACAAGGAAGAAGTCGTTATATATGATTATGAAACTAAGATAACTAAGGTTCGTGTGAATAATAATCTTGTACAGGTATCTGACTTGTGGCATACGTATCTGATCAATGATACGCCGTATCTGCTTTCTGAATATGAAGATCATACAGATCTGATCAATCTGAATACGCAGAAGACAGAGTACGTATTTCCGTCAGATGTACGGGTCAAATTTATAAAAAATGACATTATTGTCGTGGAAAAGCATGTTGATAAGGGATTACTTAAAAAAGAGAGTGATTATATTATGGCTTATCGTTATCCCGACATGGAAGAAACAATTTTAAAAGAAAAGGCTAGATGTGTGGGATGTGTTACAACCCCACAGGAAAATCTACTGATTTTTTCCAATTAATGATTAAAGTAGATGGAAACATTATAAATGTGGTAAAAGCCGGTTCTTATGAACGAAATAAAATTGCAGATATGATATCTGTAAAAATAAGAAATAAAAACAGGATGGTAATCATATGGTATCACAAAGCGATTTAGATAGAATTAATGAACTTTATAGAAAGTCCAAGGCAGAAGGACTTACTACTGCAGAAGCAGAGGAACAAAAGAAATTAAGAAAGGCCTATGTAGAAGCATTTCGTAATAATCTGCGAGGCCAGCTTGAAACAATTAAAATTAAAAATCCTGATGGCAGTATGATCGATGTAAAAGAGCGTCATGATAAAAAAATGAAAGAAATGCAGAAAGATGCTGAACAAAAAGGAAATTAGAAAAGTAATTAAAGAACAGAAGCGCATGATGACAACCAGTGAGATCGAGAGAAAAAGCATGAAAATTGCTGAACATCTTTATCAGACAGAACAATTTAAACAGGCGGCTTCTGTTTTTGTTTATGTGAATTACAATCAGGAAGTAATGACGATCCCTATTATCATGAAATGTTTCAGCGAAGGAAAGAATGTATTTGTGCCAAAAGTACATAATGATATCATTTTATTTCACCAGATAATGAATATTGAAAAAGATCTGAAACCAGGTGCTTATGGAATTCTGGAACCTGTAACAACTTTAGTTGATCAGTCGCATGATGGCCTTCTGCTAATGCCAGGACTTGCATTTGATAAAACACATCACAGGATCGGCTATGGTGGAGGATTTTATGATAAATATCTGTCTCAGGACAATCAGCATTATAAAATGGCACTTGCCTATGATTTTCAGATACTGGATGCAATAGAAACTGAGGAATGTGATATCAGGGTCGATCAGATCCTGACAGAACAGCGTATGCTGTAAGAAAGGAGTCCGATGATGAACGGAATAGAGAATGAATTAGAGCTTATTGGGAAAAATGCGAAAAATGCTTCCCGTATTCTTGCAAAAATGGACGTGACTACAAAAAATGAGGTACTGACTGCAGTTGCAGATGCACTGATTGCAAGAAAAGAATTTCTGATGACACAAAACCGCATTGACCTTGTAAATGCAGAAAAGAACGGCATGGCCCCAGCACTTGTAGATCGTTTGAAACTGACAGAAGCAAGAATTAAAGGAATGGCAGAAGGTCTTTACCAGCTTGTCAAACTGGAAGATCCAGTCGGGGAAGTGACCTCTATGAAGAAACGTCCGAACGGACTTCTGATCGGAGTAGAGCGAGTACCACTTGGAGTGATTGGAATTATTTATGAAGCAAGACCAAATGTGACGGCAGATGCTTTTGGACTGTGCTTTAAATCCGGTAATGCAACGATTCTCAGAGGGGGAAGCAGTGCAGTCAATTCCAACCAGGCAATTACGATTGTTATCAGGGACGCATTAAAGCAGAAGGCTGTTGATGAGAACTGTGTGCAGTTAATTACCGAGACTTCTCATGAAATTGTGAATCAGATGATGCATATGAATGAGTATATTGATGTGCTGATTCCAAGAGGTGGTGCAGGACTGATTAAGACGGTTGTTGAGAACAGTACAATACCTGTTATTGAAACCGGAACCGGAAATTGTCACATTTATGTAGATGAATCAGCAGATTTTACTATGGCTGTGAATATTATCAACAACGCAAAGACACAGAGAATAGGTGTATGTAACGCCTGTGAATCTCTTGTGATTCATAGTAAAGTAGTCAATCGTGTCCTGCCTTTGATCGTTGACCGTTTAAAAGAGTCAGATGTAGAAGTTCGTGGAGATGAACGTGCACGTCAGGCCGATGCAAGAGTTGTGCCAGCAAGCGAAGAAGACTGGGGCAAGGAATATCTGGATTATATTATTTCTGTAAAAGTAGTTGACTCAGAAGATGAGGCAATTGCTCATATTAATCGATATAATACAGGTCATTCAGAATCCATAATTACGAAAGATTATGCAAATGCACAGAAGTTTTTGAGTGAAATTGATGCAGCTGCAGTCTATGTCAATGCTTCTACACGTTTCACAGATGGATTTGAATTTGGGTTCGGCGCAGAAATTGGTATTAGTACACAAAAACTCCATGCAAGGGGACCAATGGGCTTGAAAGAACTGACAACAAGTAAATATATTATTTATGGAAATGGTCAGATAAGACCATAATAAATGAAAACATTGTTGCAATGTTTTGCTTTTGAAAGAAGGACGTCTCAAATATGGGACGTTCTTTTTCTTATGTTTAATTCGAACTACGTACAGCTATATTTATGATTGCTACAGTCTGAGAATTTTGACACTTTGGCCAGAAAAAATTCATATTATACAGATAATTGGATGTCTATTGTATAGAAGCTTGTAAATTGACCATACAGGCATTTATATGCATTTGACTATTAATCAATTAGTACCTTGCAAATAAGCCAATAACGTGGACGATAAAGCATTTATTGATGAGCTTTAATGCTGTGATTAAGAACTGGCGTTTATAGTGTGGGCTGATTATATGAAATATTTACAAATAAAGTAGAAAAAAATAATTGCACTCGGTGTGGATGAGAGTATGACTTTTCAATTATTTCCTATGAATAATTTGGTAATGACTAAAATTATCCTTGCCTTATATCCAGGATATCTTTATAATGTTTAGTGCAATTAAAAATGAATGGAGATAATTTTATGTTTAACAAAATTAATTTAAATGAGATAGATATCACGCTTGCACCACCTGCGGCTGAGCCGGAAAGACAGTATTATTTCATGGCAAAGTGCAAAAAATATGTCGAAGAGACTAGTAAAAAACTTGGACGACCTCTGACTTGCTGTGCGCAGACTTTCGGATGCCAGATGAATGCACGTGATTCTGAAAAGCTGCTTGGAATTCTCGAAGAGATCGGATACAAACAGGTTGAGACAGAAGAAGCTGATTTTGTTATTTATAATACATGTACGGTACGTGAAAATGCTAATACAAGAGTATACGGAAGACTTGGACATCTGAATGGCTTGAAGAGAAAAAATCCTCATATGAAGATTGCACTCTGCGGATGTATGATGCAGGAAGAAGCTGTTGTAGAAAAAATCCAGAAATCTTATCGTTTTGTGGATGTAATTTTTGGTACTCATAATATCTATAAACTGGCCGAACTGATCAGTGACAGACTTGATTCAAAAGATATGATCATTGATATCTGGAAAGATACCACTAAGATCGTAGAGGAACTGCCAAGTGAAAGAAAGTTCCAATTTAAATCAGGCGTAAATATTATGTTTGGATGTAACAATTTCTGCAGTTATTGTATCGTTCCTTATGTAAGGGGACGTGAAAGAAGCAGAGAGCCGAAAGATATCATTCGTGAAATCGAAATGCTGGTTGCTGATGGCGTGGTAGAAGTAATGTTACTTGGACAGAATGTAAACTCATATGGAAAGAATTTTGAAAATCCAGTAACATTTGCTCAGTTACTACAGGAAATTGAAAAAATCGATGGCCTGGAGAGAATTAGATTCATGACACCACATCCAAAAGATCTTTCCGATGAACTGATTGAAGTTATGAAGCATTCCAAAAAGATCTGTAACCATGTACATCTTCCATTACAGTCAGGCAGCTCAAGACTCTTGAAGCTGATGAACAGAAAATATACAAAAGAACATTATCTTGCACTTGTTGAAAAGATCAGACGTGAAATTCCTGATGTAGCTATCACTACAGACATCATTGTAGGCTTCCCTGGGGAAACAGAAGAAGACTTCCAGGATACATTAGATGTTGTAGAAAAAGTACAGTATGATAGTGCTTATACCTTCATTTATTCTAAGAGGACAGGAACGCCTGCAGCGACAATGGCAGATCAGGTACCAGAAGATGTAATCAAGGACAGATTCGACCGTCTGCTTGCTAAGATCGATGAAACAACTGCTAATAGAAATGACAAGTATACAGGCACAGTTCAGGAAGTTTTGGTTGAAAGTATCAATGATCATGATGCTACACTGGTAACAGGCAGACTTACTAATAATGTACTGGTACATTTTCCAGGAGATGAAAGCTTAATTGGAAAGATCGTTAAGGTTGACCTGGTAGAATCAAAAGGATTTTATTATATGGGTGAAATGGTCAGATAACTGATTATTTCTAGTTAAGTCAGAAGTTAGTTCTTTTTTACATATCGGATAAGACGGGGGCGTTTTTCATAAATATGTGAGAGAATGAGGAAAATGAAAAAATGAATGAGTTAAAACCAAAGTTGTTCACTGCGCTACGAGGTTACACACGTCAGCAATTCATCAAAGATGTAATTGCTGGTATCATTGTTGCAATTATCGCACTACCACTGAGTATTGCTTTGGCGATCGCATCGGGAGTAAATCCTGAGCGTGGCCTTTACACTGCAATTATCGCTGGCTTTTTGATTTCTATGTTCGGAGGCAGCCGGGTTCAGATTGGTGGACCAACTGCTACATTTGTTGTCATAATATATGGAATTATACAGGATTTTGGTATGGACGGGCTGATAGTCGCTTCCATTATGGCTGGAATCTTTATGATCATATTTGGACTCTGTCGATTTGGAAGTTATATTAAATTTATTCCATATACCATTACAACAGGTTTTACAGCCGGCATTGCTGTTGGAATTTTTGCCGGACAGATCAAGGATTTTCTTGGAATCCAGATGGGAGCAGTTCCTTCAGAATTCCTTGAAAAAATGGCGGCTTATGCAAAAAACATCGGATTCATGAATCCATTTGCTGCAATGATTGGTGCATTGGCACTTTTGATTTTGATCCTCTGGCCAAAAGTTACGGATAAGATTCCAGGGTCACTTGTTGCGGTTATTATAACAACACTGATTGTCAGATTTGCAGGCCTGCAGGTCAACACCATTGGTGACTTATATGATGTCTCTTCAAAACTGCCAGTTTTTTCTTTTCCTCATGTCAATTTTGATATGCTGGCACAGCTGATCTCTCCGGCATTTACCATTGCGATTTTAGCAAGTATTGAATCACTATTATCCTGTGTTGTATCTGATGGAATGATCGGAAGCAGACATCGTTCCAATGCGGAACTGATCGGGCAGGGACTTGGTAATATCGCGGCTGCACTTTTTGGAGGAATTCCAGCAACAGGTGCAATAGCCAGAACTGCTGCAAATGTAAAAAATGGAGGACGTACACCAGTTGCGGGAATGGTTCATTCTGTTACCCTGCTTTTGATCCTTGTTTTTCTAATGCCACTTGCAAAAATGATTCCAATGCCTGCACTTGCAGCAATTTTAATCATGGTCGCTTACAATATGAGTGGATGGAGAGATTGCATAAATCTTGTGAAAAAATCGCCAAAAAGTGATATACTTGTATTTGCAACGACATTTTTCTTTACGGTAATTTTTGATCTGGTAGTAGCAATTGAAGTCGGAATTGTGCTTGCAGCAATCTTATTTATGAAGCGAATGGCCGATGTAACGAATGTCGAAGGCTGGACATACATAGACGAAGAAGAGGAAAACACGCAGGATCCGGATCAGATTGGATTGAAAGTTGTTCCAAAAGATACACTTGTATACGAAATCAATGGTCCAATGTTTTTTGGTGCCGCTGATAAATTCATTGAAGTTGTTTCAGATGTATCCAGGAAAGTTGTCATTTTAAGAATGAGAAGTGTGCCTGCAATGGATGTATCTGCACTGCACAGTTTATATTCTGTTCTTGAAACATGTAGAAAAGAAAATGTCACACTGGTCTTTTCCCATGTCAATGAACAACCACGTTCAGTAATGAAAAAAGCAGGCTTTGACCGTGAGGTCGGTATGGAGAATTTCTGTGCCAATATTGATGAAGCATTGATAAGAGCAGCCCATTTGGTTGCAAATGAATAGAGAATAACAAAGGGGGGTGAAAGGATTGCAAGGTTCTTTCACCCAAAATGTTTGCAAGATAAATTTATAAAGTAAAATGTTGCATGCGCAACAGTGTCGAAGAAATGGAGGATATCATGGCACAATTTACACCGATGATGCAGAAATATTTAGAAACAAAAGAAGAGTACAAAGACTGTATTCTCTTCTACAGACTGGGAGATTTCTATGAAATGTTCTTTGACGATGCGAAAGTAGCATCAAGAGAGCTTGAACTGACTCTTACTGGAAAAGACTGTGGACAGGAAGAACGTGCACCTATGTGCGGAATTCCATTTCATGCTGCAGATAATTATATTAATAAACTTGTGGCAAAAGGCCATAAAGTTGCTATCTGCGAGCAGGTAGAAGATCCAAAACAGGCCAAAGGACTTGTTAAGCGAGAAGTAATCCGCGTGGTCACACCGGGTACCAATCTGAATATGCAGGCACTGGATGCCGGAAAAAATAATTATCTGATGAGTATTGTCTATTATGGAGACAATCTGGGAATTTCAATTGCTGATTTTTCCACAGGTGATTATTTTGTTACAGAAGTAGAATCGGGAAGTGTACTAATTGATGAAATCAACAAATTTGTACCATCTGAAATTATCTGCAATGAATATTTCTCCATGAGTGGTATTGACCTGTCCGAAATCTGTGAAAAACTGAGCATTTCCATGTCAACGTTGGACAAATGGTATTTTGATAATGATCAGTGTGTCACAAAACTACAGGAACATTTTAAGATATCGTCTCTGGATGGGCTTGGCCTCAGAGATTATACAACAGGGGTTGTAGCTGCTGGTGCACTTTTGCAATATTTGTATGAGACACAGAAGAATTCACTCGATCATCTGACAACTTTACAGCCTTATACAACTGGAAAATATATGTTGATCGACAGTTCATCAAGAAGAAATCTGGAACTTGTCGAAACAATGAGAGAAAAGCAAAAAAGAGGTTCTCTTCTCTGGGTACTGGATAAGACAAAAACTGCAATGGGTGCAAGAAAGCTCCGTAGTATTATTGAGCAGCCTCTGATTGAAAAGAAGACGATTTTAGGAAGACAGAATGTAATTGAAGAATTCAACAATGAAGTCATGACCCGAGAAGAAATCAGAGAATATTTAAATCCAATATATGATCTTGAGCGACTGATGAGTAAAATCAGTTGTAAAACAGCAAATCCAAGAGATCTGATCGCATTTAAGAGCTCTCTTGAAATGCTTCCTTATATCAAACAGCTGATAGGAAATTTCAAATCTGAACTGATGACTGAAACATTTGAAAAGCTGGACGATTTAAAGGATCTGTATGACCTGATTGATGCCTCCATACTTGAGGAACCACCAATTTCTGTCCGTGAAGGTGGTATGATCAAAGAAGGCTATAATGAAGAAGCGGATAACTTGAGAAAAGCCAAAACAGAAGGTAAGACATGGCTTGCACAGCTGGAGTCCAGAGAAAAAGAACGAACAGGAATTAAAGGCCTGAAAATTAAATACAACCGTGTTTTCGGCTATTATCTTGAAGTAACGAATTCATACAAGGATTTGGTTCCACCTGAATACGTAAGAAAACAGACACTTACAAATGCCGAGCGATATACGACCGATGAATTAAAAAAACTCGAAGATATCATTCTTGGTGCAGAGGATAAGCTCTGTTCTCTGGAATATGATCTGTTTACACAGATACGTGATACGATCGCAGGTGAAGTCAGACGAATTCAGGATACTGCAAAGGCAATTGCTATGATCGATGTATTTGCATCTTTGGCGATTGTTGCAGAACAGAATAATTATGTAAAGCCTTCAATTAATGAGAAAGGGATCATTGATATAAAAAATGGACGTCATCCGGTAGTTGAAAAAATGATCTCTAATGATATGTTCGTTGCAAACGATACCTATCTCGATAATAATGTGAACAGGATTTCTATTATTACCGGTCCAAATATGGCTGGTAAGTCCACATATATGAGACAGACAGCACTGATCGTGCTGATGGCACAGATCGGTTCTTTCGTTCCGGCTTCGTCAGCAAATATCGGAGTTGTAGACCGTATCTTTACCCGTGTCGGAGCATCTGATGATCTTGCAAGTGGACAGAGTACATTTATGGTGGAAATGACAGAAGTCGCAAATATTCTTCGTAATGCGACAAATAAGAGTCTTCTGATTCTGGATGAGATCGGTCGTGGTACTTCTACATTTGATGGTCTTAGTATTGCATGGGCAGTTGTAGAACATATCAGTAATACAAAACTTCTCGGTGCTAAGACGTTATTTGCGACTCATTATCATGAATTAACGGAGCTGGAAGGCATTATCGGTGGTGTCAATAATTATTGTATTGCAGTAAAAGAGCAGGGGGATGATATCGTTTTCCTGAGAAAGATCGTAAAAGGCGGTGCAGATAAGAGTTATGGTATCCAGGTAGCAAAACTTGCCGGTGTACCAGACAGTGTTATCCAGAGAGCAAAGGAACTGGTTGCAGATCTGAGTGATAATGATATCTCACAGAAAACAAGAGATATTGCACAGTATACAAAAAAAGTCGATGAAAGCTATACAAAGAATCTCAATGAACTTGAAGTCAAACAAATGTCGTTGTTCGATACGGTAAAAGATGATGATATTATCATTGATATCAGGGATATGGACATCGGAAATATGACACCGATCGATGCTTTAAATGCTTTATATAAATTACAGAATAAAATTAAGAACAGATGGTAAAATAGGGAGAAACAAGGGTTGGAAAGGAGCTGACATTTATGCCAATACAGGTGCTTGATCAAAGTACAATCAATAAAATAGCCGCAGGAGAAGTCATTGAACGACCATCTTCTGTGGTAAAGGAACTTGTTGAAAATGCGATTGATGCCAAAGCGACTGCGGTTACAGTTGAAATTAAAGACGGGGGAATTTCTTTTATCCGTATTACAGATAATGGAAGCGGGATCAATGCAAAAGAACTTCCTCTTGCATTTCTGCCACATTCTACGAGTAAGATCCGCTCCATCGAAGATCTTGCAGTGGTTTCCTCCCTTGGATTCCGTGGTGAGGCGCTGGCTAGTATTGCATCTGTTTCGCAGATCGAACTAATCACAAAGACAAAAGATGCTTTTACGGGTGCCCGTTATGTAATAGAAGGCGGAGAAGAAAAAAGTCTTCAGGATGTAGGTGCTCCAGATGGAACAACATTTATAGTCAGAAACCTGTTCTATAATACACCGGTAAGAAGAAAATTTTTGAAAACAGCAACTACGGAAGCTGGATATGTAAATGCATTGATAGAACATCTTGCACTGTCACATCCGGATATTTCGTTTCGATTCATCAACAATAACCAGAATAAGCTTCATACATCAGGCAACACTAATTTAAGAGACATAATTTACCATGTCTATGGAAGAGACATTGCCTCAAATCTTCTAGCAATCAATACCAAAACGCAGGATATAACCATTGAAGGGTTTATTGGAAAGCCATTGATCTCACGAGGAAATCGAACTTATGAGAATTATTTTATAAATGGTCGTTTTATCAAAAGTAATGTCATAACGAAAGCGATAGAGGAAGCATATAAGGGATTCATCATGATGCATAAATATCCGTTTACGGCAATGCATTTTAAAATCAATCCGGAGATTATCGATGTCAATGTGCATCCAACTAAGATGGAACTTCGTTTTTCAAAGAATGAGTTTGTCTACGAATTCGTGCTAAATGCTGTACGAAATGTCCTGAAGAATAGAGAACTGATTCCAAATGTGGAATTAACAGATGTACGAACTCACAAACAGGAAAATTCAGCAGCACTAAATACGTATCAGCAAAATATTGGTCAGTCAAACAGAACTGATACACAGAGTCAACAGTCAAAGCCGTTATTGAATAATACAAAACAGGCTTACAACACGCAGAGTACCTTTTCAGGCAACAGGAATCCAATAAATGGACAGCAGCAAAATTCGACTGCGATCCATCAAAACAGGCAATCAGAAAGCACGGATTCTTCCATAACATCGAAAAATGAGATTCGTGATGTGGCACATAAGGAAGTTCTCAGTGAGAAAACGATGCATGTAGGTGTGGATCTAAATAATACCAAAAGGATAAATGAGTTCGATCGCCCCGTAAAGCCTAGCGAGCAGACTGCATCAAGCACTGCACAAAACAATTCAGCAGAAAATGAGATAGAAACTGTTCCAACCGATAAAAGGGATACTAGTAGCGCGATAGAAGTTGCTCAAAGTATGGCGCAGAACGAAGTGGTGAACACTCCGGTTTCTGAAAACTCAGCAATCTCTGGTAATGTAGAAAATGCAGGAAAAATGGAAGATTCGATAGAAAACCATCAAGAACTCAGAAAGAATCGAAAAGAACGTCTTCCAGAGCCGTTCGAAAAGAATCGTTTCGAAAAACTTGTCGAAGAAGAAAATAAAACACTTGATTATGGACAAAAGGCAGAACAGATGGAACTGTTTCCACATGATCGTTTCCTAGATAAAGCGAATAAAGAAAAACACAAGATCATAGGACAGGTGTTTGATACGTACTGGTTGATTCAGTTCGAAGACAAATTATTTATTATGGATCAGCATGCCGCACATGAAAAAGTTCTGTTCGAAAAGCTGATGAAAAAATTATCTCAGAATGAAATGGATTCTCAGATGGTCAATCCACCTATGATCCTCAGTCTTAATATGAGAGAAGAGGAAATTCTGAAGAAACATAGGAAGATCTTTACCAAGCTCGGCTATGAGATAGAGGAATTTGGTGGAAATGAATATAAAGTTGTTGGTACACCGGCAAGTATTCCTACAATTGATACGAAGGATCTTTTGATAGAGATTCTGGATGGGCTTGTTGCTGAAAATCTGGGACAGACCCCGGATTTGATCCTTGAAAAAGTCGCATCGATGTCATGCAAAGCTGCTGTAAAGGGAAATAATCAGCTTTCAGTCAAAGAGGTGGAAACACTGATCGATGAATTATTTGAGGCAGAAAATCCTTATAATTGCCCACATGGAAGACCAACATTGATTTCTATGTCAAAATATGAACTGGAAAAGAAATTTAAAAGAATTGTCTAAATCCTATCGACAGTCGAAAAAAGGCCTTAATAGGGTAAAATGTAATAGATAAAGAAAAAACAAGGATGAACAATATGGCAGAAAAGAAAAAAGTAATCGTTTTGACCGGACCGACTGCAGTCGGTAAAACTGCACTTTCCATCAGCCTTGCAAAAGCTGTGAATGCAGAAATCATAAGTGCAGATTCAATGCAGGTGTATAAGCATATGGATATTGGTACCGCTAAAATCATGCCGGAGGAAATGCAGGGGATCAAACATTTTCTGGTTGATGAACTGGAACCAAATGAGGATTTTTCTGTGGTTCGTTTTCAGCAGATGGCAAAAGAGGCAATGCAGGATATCTGGGATCGCGGAAAAATCCCGCTGATTGTCGGAGGAACCGGCTTCTATATTCAGGCGATTCTTAATGATATTGATTTTACAGATAATGAAAAAGACGACTCCTATCGAAATGAACTGGAAGAGCTCGCACAGACAAAAGGTGCACAGCATCTTCATGACATGTTAAAAAACGTTGATCCGAAAGCGGCAGAAGAAATTCATGCGCATAATGTAAAACGTGTAATAAGGGCGCTGGAGTATTTTGAACAGACCGGTGAACGGATATCTGAACACAATGATGAACAGAAGCAAAAAGAGTCTCCTTATAACTTCTGCTATTTTGTGCTCAATGATGACAGAGAAATTCTTTACGAAAGAATCAACAGAAGAATTGATCTTATGCTCGAGCACGGACTCGTGAAAGAAGTTGAAAAACTGCAGGAAATGGGATATGATAAGACCTATGTGTCCATGCAGGGGCTTGGATACAAAGAAATTCTTGATTATCTGAACGGCAGTATTTCATTGGAAGAAGCAGTCTATATCTTAAAACGAGACACAAGACATTTTGCAAAACGGCAGTTAACATGGTTCCGACGTGAAAAAGAAGTCGAGTGGATGAACTATCAGGATTATCAAAGTGATAAAGAGAAAATGCTTGCAGCAATGCTGGAACAACTCAGATCGCATAAAATTATTTAAGGTTTTATCATACAAAATGCAGCACAAAGATGCAGGAATGGAGAAATAATGAGTGAATTAGAACAACAGACAAAAAAGATGTATGAACAGATGGGGATAGCTGAACAGGTCTATACATTTGGAACAAAAGTAGCAGAAGAGCTGACTGAAAGATTTAAAGAAATCGATACAGTAGCTGAATATAATCAGATGAAAGTAATTGCAGCAATGCAGAAAAATAAAGTAAGCGAAATGCATTTTGGATCATCAACAGGTTATGGTTATAACGATGATGGACGAGATACACTGGAAAAAGTATATGCAGATATTTTCCACACAGAAGCAGCACTGGTAAGACCACAGATCATGTGCGGTACGCATGCTTTAAATATTGCATTATCATCTAACTTAAGACCAGGGGATGAACTGCTTTCTCCAGTTGGAAAACCATACGATACGATGGATGAAATTATCGGAATCAGACCATCTATGGGAAGTCTTGCTGAATATGGAGTGACATACAGACAGGTCGATCTGCTCAATGATAAGGACTTCGATTATGAAGGAATTCGTGCAGCGATTAATGAAAGAACAAAGCTGGTAACGATTCAGCGATCAAAGGGATATGCATCACGTCCTACTCTTTCAGTAGAACAGATTGGAGAACTGATCGCATTTATTAAATCCGTAAAACCTGAAGTTATCTGCATGGTAGATAACTGCTATGGTGAGTTCGTTGAAACAATTGAACCTAGTGATGTAGGTGCAGATATGATCGTTGGTTCCCTGATCAAAAATCCGGGCGGTGGTCTCGCTCCATGTGGTGGTTATATCGCAGGTAAGAAGGAATGTGTTGAACAGGCTGCATATCGTCTTGCTTCTCCAGGACTTGGAAAAGAAGTTGGCGCAACACTTGGTGTGAACCGTTCGTTCTATCAGGGACTGTTCCTGGCACCAACCGTTGTTTCAGGTGCATTAAAAGGCGCTGTATTTGCAGCAAATATCTATGAGAAACTTGGTTTTACCGTAAAACCAAATGGAACAGAACCAAGATTCGATATTATTCAGGCAGTAGATTTAAATACACCAGAAGGGTTGATTGCATTCTGTAAGGGAATTCAGGCCGCAGCACCAGTTGACAGCTATGTAACACCAGAACCATGGGCAATGCCAGGATATGATTCCGATGTAATTATGGCTGCCGGCGCATTTATTCAGGGATCTTCTATCGAATTAAGTGCAGATGGTCCATTAAGAGCACCATATACTGCATTCTTCCAGGGAGGCCTTACCTGGTATCACGCAAAACTCGGTATCATGATGAGCTTACAGAAAATGTCGGATGCTGGTTTAATCAGTAAGAAATTCTAGAAAATTGTATTAAAATTGTAATATTTAAAGGTATACAATTGCCAATAAAAGTGATATACTCTAAGTTGTTTTAAGTTCTATTTATTTTGGGAGTAAATGTAAATTTATGAGTATTACAAAAAGCAAAAACAACTGGGCATTATTTTTGCTACTCCTTGCAGGTGTCGTTTTAGGTGGTTTTGTAGCAGAACTTACTAAGAACGTTTCCGCACTCAGCTGGCTGGGATACGGTAATACATTCGGGCTTGATAGTCCGGTGGTTCTCGACCTGGGCGTGATTGTTCTTACATTTGCACTCAAGATCAAAATTACGATAGCTAGTATTATTGGAGTAGTATTTGCAATAATCGTTTACAGATTTCTGTAGGTTATTGAATAGGAAGAGTATCTGTTCATCTGAAAGGAGTACGGATGAAGGATATCGACAAAAAAGATTATTTAGAATTACGTCCATATGAGAAATGTCTGGAAATGGGAGAACGTTCCCTTTCTGATGCAGAACTTCTGTCAGTCATCATCAAAACAGGGGTAAAAGGAAGCAGTTCCATTGAATTATCGGGAAAAATACTGAATTTTTCTGAAGAAAATAGTGGGATTTTAGGGCTTATGCAGCTTTCTATTACTGAGTTGATGCAGATCAGAGGAATTGGCCGGGTCAAAGCTATTCAGATCCGGTGCATTGGTGAGCTTTCAAGAAGGATCGCAAAAGCTACTGCGACAGAGAAGCTCAGCTTTGACCATCCAGAAGCGATTGCACGTTATTATATGGAGGATTTAAGACACTGTATGCAGGAGCGGCTTGTTGTTGCACTTTTGGATACGCGCTGCCGGCTGATCTACGATAGAGTGCTTACTGTCGGAACGATCAACGCATCCCTGATTACACCTCGCGAAGTGTTCGTTGAAGCATTAAAACACAACGCGGTAGCAATCGTGATTCTACATAATCATCCAAGTGGAGATCCAACACCAAGCAGCAATGATTTGGCTGTCACCAGAAGAATTAAAGACTCAGGGGATTTATTAGGAATTCGCCTGATAGACCATATTATTATTGGAGATAATAGGTATACAAGTTTAAAAGAAAAAGGGATTTTGTAAATCGAAAGGAGTCCATTTGTTATGGCACAAAACGTTTATGGAGTAGACATTGGTACAAGTAATTTTAAAATGTTTGCTAAGGAAAAAACTAAAATATTAAATGAAAAAAATATCATTGCAATTGCAAATAAAAGAGATGTTTTTGCAGTAGGTGACCAGGCTTACGATATGTATGAAAAAGCACCAGACAATATCAACGTATCTTATCCTGTCAAGTTCGGTGTGATTGCAGATATTGAAAATATGCAGACACTTTTACAGAGATTCTTCTATATGATCAATGAGGAAAAGAAAGTTTCCGGACCATCTGAATTTTATATAGCAGTTCCAACTGATATTACTGAAGTAGAGAAAAGAGCTTTCTATGAACTCGTTGTAGATTCAAAGATCAAGGCGAAGAACATTTATATTGTTGACAAGCCAGTCGCAGATGCAATCGGAGCTGGAATTAACGTACTTGAAGCAAAGGGTATCATGGTCGTTAATATCGGTGCAGATACTACTGAGATTTCTGTTCTTTCACTTGGCGGTATTGTAATCAGCAAATCCGTTAAAATTGGTGGTAACAGACTTGATGACAGTATTATTACAACAGTTAAGAAAATGTATAATCTTGTAATCGGCAGTAAAACTGCTGAAAACCTGAAAAAAGAACTTGGTAGTGCTGTAAAGACAGAAGAAACATTTGCAAAGGGATTCGGAAGAAATGTTGTATCAGGTCTTCCTGTCTGTGTAGATGTGTCTTCAGATGTAATCTATGGAGCAATTGTTGATCCACTTCACTCCATTATGGATTCCATCAAGATGATTCTTGAAAGAACTCCACCAGAACTTGCAGCGGATATTATTAATATGGGTATCTATGTAACAGGCGGTACATCTAATATTAATAATCTGGAGCAGTTTATTAAAGATGAAACAAATTTAAATGTCAATATTGTTGAAAATCCATCTGAAAGTGTAGTACGTGGTTTAAGTACTATTATTTCCACACCTGAATTTCAATCTGTGGCCTATACACCACAGGAAAAAATTTATGAATAAGGAATTGGTTCTATGAAGAAAAAGTTTAGCTTTTTATTTTCATCTAAATCTTTACTTATTGGCTTTTCGGTATTATGTGTAACCTTTATTGGTGCTTCATTTTTTACAGACAAATTAACAACGCCTGTCAGAAATGTTGTCTCTCTCGTTATCGTTCCCTTTCAAAAGGGGATGAATAACCTGGGGTTATGGACATCCGACAAAGTGGCAACACTTCAGGAAATGAGTGAAGTAATGGAAAAAAATGAAAGCCTTCAGGCTCAGGTCGATGACCTTACCGAAGAAAATAATCAGTTAAAACAGGACAGTTATGAATTAAGCAGACTGAGAGATCTCTATGAACTCGATGAAAAGTATCCTGGTTATACAAAAGTAGGCGCCAGAGTAATTGGAAAAGGTACCGATAACTGGTTCAACGTCTTTACAATTGACAAAGGTTCTGATGATGGAATCGAAGTTGATATGAATGTAATCTCAGGTGGTGGACTGGTAGGTATTGTAACTCAGGTAACACCTAACTCAGCACAGGTCAGATCTATTATTGATGATAACAGCAATGTTAGTGGTATGTTAATTGATACCGGTGATATCTGTAATGTAAAAGGTGATCTGAAGCTGATGGATCAGGGCCTAATCGGTCTGTCACATATTAAGAAAGATGTTGTTATGAGAGATGGAGATAAGATTGTTACCTCCAATATCAGTGACAAATATCTTGAAGGTATTCTGATTGGTTATGTCAAGGACGTAACACCAGATTCTAACAATCTGACACAGTCTGGATATCTTGTACCTGTTGTAGACTTTGAACATCTGCAGGAAGTTTTAGTCATTTTAGAGAAAAAGGAAAATAATTGATGCCTTATGAAAAGAAAACTAAGTGAATTAATCTTAATTTTATTATGTTATTTACTGCAGTGTACCTTTGGAAATGCCATAGCAATTGGTGGAATATCACCGAATTTCCTGATTATTCTGCCGGTTATATTTGGATTTTTACATGGAAAGAATGAAGGCATTTACGTAGGTCTTATAAGTGGACTTATGTATGACCTGTTTTCCAACAATGTCATTGGCTTTTCATCGCTTGTATTTATGTATACAGGTTTTCTTGCAGGTTGTTTTTATCAGAAATATGAGGAGGAAGAAATGTTAATTCCACTGTTCATTTTAAGCATAGCTTCATTTGGCTTTGGATTCATTTCATATATTGGTAATTTATTGTTACATAACAGGCTTGATGTTATTTATTACATGAGTAGATTTATTATACCGGAGTTGGTATATAACCTGTTGGTAATGGTGGTTCTATACAGACCGCTTTCGTTCCTGAACAAGCGTCTGAACAAAAAGGATAGAAGGAGAGCGAAGAGTTTTGATTAAAGAAATCCTGGAATATATTTTAAGCTTTTTGAAATCCAGATTATTACCAATGATTCTCGTATTTATTATATTATTTGCAGTTATCATAAACAGATTATTCAATCTTCAGATAATTAATGGAGAATCATACGTGGATAATTTATCTGATTCCATAAAAAAAACAACCAGCGTTGAAGCAACAAGAGGAAGAATTTTCGATAGAAATGGAGTTCTGTTGGCTTACAACGATCTGGCTTACTCTGTTAAGATAAGTGATAGTGGTACATATTCATCAAATGATGTTAAGAACGCTACTATTAATGAAGCAATCAATAAAACAATTAATATTATCGAAAGCAATGGCGATCAGATCACCAATGACTTTCCAATCGTATTAGATGAAGATGGAAATCTCGAATACAATATCGAAGATAATACACTTCTTCGGTTCCTTAGGGATATTTATGGTGCCAAATCAGTAAATGATCTGACCGATGAACAAAAAAATACAACAGCACAGCAGCTGTTCGATTACTTGTGTTCAGATGAGAAATACAATGTTTCTGATGAATATCCGGTAGCCAACCGTCTTGAAATACTGAATCTGAGACGTTATATGTCCGCAAATTCCTATAATCGTTATATGACATTTACAATATCATATGAAGTATCTGATGCAACTGTTGCTGCAATTCTTGAAAATTCAGAAGAACTTGTCGGCGTAACAGTAGAGGAAGAATACATCAGACGTTATGTAGATAGTATTTATACTGCTCATATCTTAGGATATACAGGAAATGTATCTTCTAGTGAGCTGGAAGATCTGCAGGCACAAAATGATCAGTACGAAGCAAATGATACCGTCGGTAAATCAGGTATTGAACAATCTCTGGAAACAGAATTGCAGGGTACAAAAGGAAGCAAGACCGTTTATGTCGATACAGTTGGACGTATAACAGAAGTCGTAGATCAGACGGATCCTTCTCCAGGTCATGATGTATATCTTACAATTGATATTAATCTGCAGAAGAAAGTATATCAGGAAATTGAAGATAAAATTGTTGAGATTCTTTTATCTAAGATCACAGATAGTGATCAGACCTATACCTATAAGAGTGATGGTTCAGTCAATGATATCTATATTCCAATCAAAAATGTATATTTCGCGCTGCTTGACAATAACATTGTCAAACTTGACAAAATAGCAAAAGCCGATTCTGGGATTCAAAGTCAGGTATATCAGACATTCCTTGGAAAACAGAGTCAGGTCATGGATATGGTAAGAAGCGAACTGACAGATTCACCTACTGTATATAGTAGTCTGGGTGAAGAAAAACAACTTTATGTTGATTATATCTATTCGATGTTGAAAACTAATGGTATAATTAATACAGATGCCATTGATACAAATGACGAGACCTATCTGAACTGGCAGAATTCAACCATCAGTCTGGAAGAATTCCTTACTTATGCAATTTCACAGAACTGGGTCGATATGTCAAAGCTTCCAACTGAACAGTATACAAGTCTTCAGGAATCTTACAACACAATTGTTGATTATGTCATGGATACGATCCAGACAGATTCAGAATTTCAGAAGAAGATTTATAAAACACTGGTTCAGACCGGTGCCCTATCTGGCAGACAGATTTGTATGATGCTCTATGAACAGGGTGTACTTGACACCAGCGATGCTGACTATGCATCTCTTAATTCAGGCGCAATGAGTGCTTACAGTTTTATGATCACTAAGATTACAAATAAGGAAATCACACCAGCACAGCTTGCACTTGAACCATGTTCAGGTTCTGCCGTTATTACAAATCCACAAAATGGGCAGGTACTTGCAATGGTATCCTATCCAAGTTATGATAATAACAAATTATCTGGTACTGTAGATGCATCTTACTACAGTCAGTTAAGAACAGATAAATCCAATCCACTGATTAATAGAGCAACGACTGCGCAGACTGCCCCAGGTTCTATATTTAAACCTACTTCAGCAATTGCAGGTCTGGAAGAAGGCGTTATCAGCACTGGAGAGAGCATTTACTGCTCAGGTTCCTTTACACAGGTTACACCATCTCCAAAATGCTGGATCTATCCAAGTGGACATGGCGCTGAAACGGTTTCGACCGCAATCAGAGATTCATGTAATGTATTCTTCTATACAGTCGGATACAGACTTGCAATGGATAATGGAAAGTATAACAGTACAAAAGGTACTTCAATTTTGCAAAATTATGCAGAACAGCTTGGCCTTGCAACCAAATCAGGAGTTGAAATTTACGAGAAAGAGCCACAGGCATCTAATATCAATGCAATTCCATCTGCGATTGGTCAGGGTAATCACAACTATTCAGCCGTAAATCTTGCCAGATATGTGTCTACGCTTGCTACAAGCGGAACAAATTATAAACTGACTTTGATCGATAAGATCACAGATTATGACGGTAATGTAATTAGTGAAAATGAGCCTGAAGTTACCAATGTCATGGACGTCAGCAGCTCCACATGGAATGCTGTAAGTTCAGGTATGAAAATGGTTATTCAGAATACAACCGCATTTAGTTCACTCAGCAGTCTGAATATAGCTGGTAAATCTGGTACAGCTCAGGAAAGTACAAAACATCCTGATCATGCAACATTCATCAGTTATGCGCCAGCAAATAATCCAGAAATTGCCATGTCTGTTGTTATTCAGAATGGTTATTCATCTGCCCGTGTCGGGGAGTTGACAGCGGAGATCTATAAGGATTATTATGGACTAAAGTGATAAGACTAGAATTTTATAACAGAATAGAGGTGGGAGCAAATTGAATAATTCAGTAGTGATAAAGGGGAATAAGGATGGTATGATTATCCACCTTGATGAAAATATTGAATTTGACCAAGTGAAAGAACTAGTTATAGAAAAATTTCGTAGTGCCTCCAAATTCTTTGACAAAGCAAATATTGCTTTGTCATTTGAAGGCAGAGAGTTAAATGCCGACGAAGAAAGACAGATTCTTGATATTATAGCAAAAGAATCTGAATTAAATGTCGTATGTGTGATCGATCACGACAGCATGCGTCAGGAATTCTTCCGTAAGATCGTTAAGTCTAAGCTTGAAGATCAGGCAGCACATACAGGCCAGTTTTACAAAGGTACGCTTCGTTCAGGTCAGGTACTTGAGTCTGAAAGCAGTATTATTGTACTTGGTGATGTGAATCCGGGTGGGAAGATCATTGCCAAGGGCAATGTTATTGTACTGGGTTCCCTGAAAGGCAATGTTTTTGCTGGAGCTTCCGGGAATCAGAATGCATTTGTGGTAGCAATTGAAATGGAACCAATGCAGATCAGAATTGGGGATGTAATTGCAAGATGTTCTGATGGAACGTTAACAAAAGGAAAATCGAAAGTTTCCGAATCGAAGATAGCATATGTCGAAGAAGGAAATATATACATAGAAAAACTTGAAAAAGAAGTTTTGTCAGATATTAGACTTTAATAAAAATAAAATCAAATATAATATGTTAATAATGTAGGAGGATTTTTTTAATGAGTGAAGTAATTGTAGTTACATCTGGTAAGGGTGGCGTTGGTAAAACAACTACATCAGCAAATGTAGGAACAGGATTAGCGAAATTAAACAAAAAAGTTGTTTTAATTGATACAGATATCGGACTTCGTAACCTTGATGTTGTTATGGGTCTTGAAAACAGGATCGTTTATAATCTTGTTGATGTTGTAGAAGGAAATTGCAGACCAAAACAGGCATTGATCAAGGACAAGCGTTATCAGAATCTTTTCCTGTTACCATCTGCACAGACAAGAGATAAGACATCTGTTACACCTGAGCAGATGAAAAAGCTTACTGATGAACTCAGAGAAGAGTTCGATTACATAATTCTCGACTGCCCTGCAGGTATTGAACAGGGATTCAAGAATGCAATTGCCGGTGCCGACAGAGCTTTGGTAGTAACAACACCGGAAGTATCAGCAATCAGGGATGCAGACAGAATTATCGGACTGCTTGAAGCAAATGACATGAAACGAACAGATCTGATCGTAAACAGAATCAGAATGGATATGGTTTCCAGAGGTGATATGATGTCAATTGATGATGTTGTAGATATCCTTTCTGTCAATTTAATCGGTGCAGTACCAGACGATGAACACATCGTTATTGCAACCAACCAGGGCGAACCACTTGTAGGTGATGACAGCCTTGCAGGACAAGCTTATATGAACATTTGTAAACGTGTTTTAGGGGAACAGGTACCACTTCTTGATTTAAATAATAAGAGTAGTTTCTGGCAGAAACTTTCTGGTATATTCAAAAAGAATTAATCTAAGGAGGAGCAACAATGAGCTTGTTTGATTTTTTTAAAAAGAAAAGCTCTGGTGATGTCGCAAAAGACAGATTAAAATTATTACTTGTATCTGACAGGGCGAACTGTTCACCAGAGGTCATGGAAATGATCAAAAATGATATCATTAAGGTGATTTCCAAATATATGGTAATCGATGCCGAAGGTCTTGATATACAGATTACGCAGACAGAATCTGAAAATAATAATGGTTCTGTTCCTGCTTTATTTGCAAATATCCCAATCAGGGATTTAAAGAACGGACAGCAGTCACAAAAATAAGTTGAAAAGGTGCTATTATGTTTAAAAAGTATCAATTACGTTTCTATAATTTCAGATTGATTATCTGGATGATCCTAGCCTCTGGCATTGGCGTCGCAGTAATCAATAGTGCGAAGGATGAGTCCTATGCAATTAAACAGTGTATTGGACTTGTGGTCTGCTTAGTCATGATGTTCGTATTATCGTTAATTGATTACAATTGGATACTGAAATACTACTGGGTCATATATGCTGTTAATATTATCCTATTATTATCAGTAAAATTTTTTGGCAAAAAAGTTGGTGGTGCACAGAGATGGATTGAAATCAAATCAGATTCCATTTCAATTCAGCCATCTGAATTTGCAAAGGTCTTTTTGATCCTGTTCCTTGCAAAGATTTTATCAATGGGAAGAAAACAGCTGAATACTTACAAATTTCTTTTGATCGTTGCATTGCTGCTTATGGTTCCAATTGCATTGATCGTATCACAGCCTGATTTAAGTACAACAGTTCTGATTTGTATGATTTTATTTACGGTATTGTATTGTGCTGGATTAAGTTATAAAATAATGGGGATAGCATTGGCAATTCTTGTGCCCATCGGCGCCATTCTTTTTATTGATGTTCAGCAGGAAAATCCATTCTTTTTTAAGTATTATCAGAAAAACCGTATTATGGCTTTTATTGATCCAGAGAATTATGATGAAACGTCCTATCAGCAGAATTATGCAGAACAGGCAATAGGATCTGGCCAGTTGAATGGTAAAGGATTAAATAACGATGATGCTTCATCTATTAAAAATGCCGGCTATATTGCTGAAGCACAGACTGACTTTATATTTGCGGTAGTTGGTGAAGAATTAGGTTTCGTTGGTGGTTGTGTAATTCTTCTGCTTCTGGCTCTAATAATTCTGGAATGCGTAATCGCAGCAATTCGAGCAAAAGATTTTACAGGAAGACTTATCTGCTGTGGTATGGCTTCATTTATAACATTTCAAACATTTATCAATATTGGCGTTGCAACAAGGTTGCTGCCTAATACAGGATTACCGCTTCCATTCATCAGTTACGGATTAAGTTCTCTTGTAACTTTATTCGGAGGAATGGGAATTGTTTTAAATATATGTCTGCAAAGACAGTCATATGATGATTAGGAGGAGAAGAACTTATGAACATTGGTTTAATTGCGCATGATTCAAAAAAGAAACTTATGCAGAATTTCTGTATTGCATATCGTGGAATTCTTAATAAAAACCAGTTATTTGCTACTGGTACAACAGGTCGGCTTATCGAAGAGGTTACCAATCTTTCGATTCATAAATTCCTTGCCGGTCATCTTGGTGGGGAACAGCAGTTATGTTCTCAGATTGAACATAACCAGATCGATCTTGTTATTTTTTTAAGGGATCCATTAAATCCTCAGTCACATGAACCTGATTTTAATAATATTTTCAGTTTATGTGATATGTATAACATTCCGTTGGCTACCAATCTTGCAACAGCTGAGTTGCTGATCAAGTCACTGGATAGAGGTGATATGGAATGGAGAGAAATCTACCAATAAAAATACATTATTAAAAATCCCCACCACATTCGATTGTGATGGGGATTTTTAATGAGAAAATTGTACATTTTAAGCGTGGGAACCACCAAATTCTCCAATTCGGCCATATGCACTGATAATGTAGATACCACATACACCAACAACGGCATATATGATTCTGCTTAACCAGGTAGAAGCACCGAAAAGAAATGAAACTAGATTAAAATTAAAGAAACCAATAAGGCCCCAATTGATTGCTCCTATGATTACGATGGTAAGAGCAGTATAATCCAAGCATTTTGAATTCATTGTACATCCTCCTTTATATGTGAATGTAATTTGATATTACTTTTATTATTATTACAATTTATTGGTATTCTATGATGGTAATAATTTGAAAAAACAAGGGTTTGGGCTTGTATCCTAATAGCGAAAATGCTACAATAGTGAAAGAAAATTTCGGAGGACTAGAATGGCTGGAAAAAGAAAAAATGTTGTAAAATTCCGAAAAAAGCCTCGTGCGGCAATGATCATTTTTACAATTATTTTAATATACCTGATTGCATTCGCAGGAATGTATTTATCAAAAACAAAGGTAAAAACTTATGAAGTAGAGACTGGTTCACTGACATCGAACAGTTCTTATACAGGAATTGCTTTAAGAAGTGAAAAAGTTTATAATTCTGCTTTCTCTGGTAATATTAATTATTACTTAAGAGAAGGCGTGAAAGCAAAAGTTGGAGATACGATCTACACTGTCGATGAAACAGGACGTGTATCCGATCTTCTATCAAATTCAAACAGCGATGAAAATACGTTATCTGATGCAAATCTGAAAGTGATTAAAACAACACTGAATAATTTTAAATCAGATTACACGAAAGATACCTTTTCCAGTGTTTATGATCTAAAAACAGATGTAAATGCAACGGTTCTACAGTCTATCAATGAAAATCTTGTCAACAATCTCGATTCCATTGTAAGTAGTACTGGCAGCCAGAATCTGTTCCAGACAGTTAAGACCGATACCAGTGGTATTGTTGTTTATGCGGTCGATGGATATGAAGATCTGACACAGGATCAGATTACATCATCTTTGTTCGATAAGAAGAATTATACAAAACAGAATCTGGAAGCAGAAGAACTGATTGTAGCGGACAAGCCTGCTTACAAATTAATTACAAGCGAAGAGTGGTCTGTGATCATTCCGTTGACACAGGAAGATATTGATAAGAACGAGCTGGACAAGAAAACTGCCGTTAGTATCAAATTTGATAAAGATAATGTAGTAACCAATGCAAACATTGAAATTATCAATGTAAACGGGAATCAGTATGGAAAACTCAGTCTTGGAAAGTATATGATCCGATACGCAACAGAACGATTTTTAAATATTGAAATCATGGCTTCGGATAATCAAGGACTGAAAGTGCCTGTTACATCTCTTGTTGAGAAGGATTTCTATACAATTCCAAAAGAATATATGACAACAGGTGGCAATAGTAACACAAATGGTTTCCTTGTTGAATATACAAATGCAGATAATCAGACGGTCGTAGAGTTCAGAGATGCTGACATCTATGCAGTTAAAGATGATCTATGTTATGTCAAGACATCTGATTTTAGTCCAGGTGAAAATATTGTAATGACCGATTCTGCTACTCAAAAGTATCCAATTGGTACACTTGGTACACTTACCGGCGTTTACTGTGTTAATACCGGCTATACAGTATTTAAAAGAGTAGATATTATTGATCAGAATAATGAGTACTGTATTGTAAAGAAAGGAATTTCCTACGGAATATCTGCATATGACAGAATTATTCTGGATGGAGAAAAAACAGATGAAAATGTCATGATCTACTAATCAGATATTTAGTAGATCGTGAATTTCAAAATAGATAGAAAGAAAAGTCAGGTGAATGATATGTTATCAGAAAATTTGAAGGAAGTAGAGATAAACATTACAGATGCTTGTAAGAGAAGTGGCCGTGACAGAGATGCTGTCACTCTGATTGCTGTAAGTAAAACAAAACCAGTATCAATGGTCAAAGAAATCTATGACTGTGGTATTCGTAAATTTGGTGAAAATAAAGTACAGGAAATGTGTCAGAAATACGAAGAAATGCCAAAAGATATTGAATGGCATATGATCGGACATCTGCAGAGAAATAAAGTGAAGTACATTATAGAAAATACAACTTTAATTCATTCTGTAGATTCCATGCGACTTGCAGAAGAAATCAGTAAAGAAGCTGTAAAGCATAATCGACTCGTTGATATTCTTGTAGAAGTAAATATTGCAAATGAGGAAACAAAGTTTGGTTTTAAGGCGGAAGAGACAGAAGATTTTATAAGAGAAGCTTCCAAACTTCCATCCATTAGAATCAGAGGCCTGATGACAAGTGCTCCATATGTGGAGAATCCTGAGGAAAATCGCAAATATTTTAGGGGATTAAAACAATTATGTGTTGACATCAATAGTAAAAACATTGATAATGTTAGTATGGATATCTTGTCTATGGGTATGACAAATGATTATATTGTTGCCATTGAAGAAGGAGCAACACATGTTAGAGTTGGCACTGCAATTTTTGGAGAGCGCAACTATAATAAATAATAGGAGAGTAGAAATGGGTATGATTAATAAATTATTAGATGTCTTAAACTTAGGTAGTAACGACTACGATGATGAATATGATGAATATGATGATGAAGAATATGATGACGAATTCGATGATGAACCAAAATCAAGAAAAAAATTATTTGGTTCAGGAAAATCGGGTGATGATTTTCAGGATGATTATGAAGATGATAAATCAGAGAAAGCTGCAAAACCAAAGAAGAGCAGCAAGATCATTCAGATGAAGAATGGCCCAAGGGGACTTGAAGTATGTGTCATCAGACCAACATCCATTGAAGATGCAAGAGAAATCACAGATACATTACTGACAGGTAAAGCTGTTGTATTGAATCTGGAAGGTATCCATGTTGAAATTGCCCAGAGAATTATCGATTTTTCAGCTGGATCAAGTTATTCCATCAATGGTAATCTTCAGAAAGTAACAAATTACATATTTATTATTACACCACCTAATGTTGATGTATCAGGTGACTTCCAGGAACTGGTTGCCGGGGGAATTGATCTTTCAACATTCTCAGGTGATAACTTTTAATTATGAATAAAGAAGAACAGATTTTAATTAACAGACTATCTGATCTTGCAAATATGGCTTATCAAAGAAACATTCCTATGTTTTCAGATTTTCTGAATCTGAACGAACAGAGTATTCTAGAAAGTCAGAAAAACACTATGCCACCTGTCAGTATTAGTACTGTGGGTGGCTATAATTTAGCCGAAAGAAAGATAGCTGCATTTTTACCAGCTTATAGTGATCTTGATGAAATGCTTCCTATTGTTACATTAAAGATCAAACCGTTGAGCGAAAAATTTGCTGAGAATCTGAACCATAGGGATTTCCTTGGTGCAATTATGAATCTTGGTATTGAGCGATGCAAAATAGGCGATATTATTGTAAGTGACAATGATGCTTATATTTTTTGTATGGAACAAATGGCTCAATATATCGTGGATAATCTGACACGTGTCAGACATACTCCGGTCATGGTCGAATTTAGTGTAATGGATGAAGCGAGTGAAGTACAATATGAGGAAATCAGTGGCAGTATCGCCTCTGTTAGACTGGACAGTGTGCTGGCATTATGTTTCTCAGCATCCAGATCAAGCTTGATTTCTATCATCGAAGCTGGGAAAGTATTTGTGAATGGAAAAACGATCACAACTAACAGCTATAATTTAAAAGAAGATGATATTGTTTCGGCTCGTGGATATGGCAAGTTTCAGTTTAAAGGAGTCTCCGGCCAGACGAAAAAAGGAAGATTTATTGCAACAGTTCATAAATATGTTTAACAAAAGCCAAGTGTAACAAATTAGTACTATAAAATGATATTTTATGGAGGATGAAATGGCACAGACAATAACAGTACATGAAGAAGCAAGACCAATCTATGATATTATAATTCGAGAATCATTTGACGACCTTACCAGTGAATTCATAAAACTGAACGTTTCAGACAGAAAACTCTGTATTGTTACTGACAGTAATGTAGGAAAACTCTACGCAAAGGATGTTAAAGAAAAACTTGAACTGACAGGTAATCAGGTGTTTTTATATACATTTCCTGCTGGGGAAGAAAATAAAAATCTTGAAACTGTAGAAGATGTCTACGAATTCCTGATACAGAATAAATTTGATCGTAAAGATATGCTGATTGCCCTTGGTGGTGGCGTTGTCGGTGATCTGACAGGCTTTACTGCGGCCACTTATTTGCGTGGTATCAGTTTTATTCAAATCCCTACATCACTGCTTGCTCAGGTTGACTCGAGTATTGGTGGAAAGACTGGCGTAGATTTTCGTGGTTACAAAAATATGGTCGGTGCATTTTTTCAGCCAAAGCTAGTATATATTAATTTGAGTACACTGAAATCACTGAATACGAGGTTATTCAACTCAGGGTTTGGTGAGATCATTAAACATGGCTTTATTAAAGATAAAGCATATTATGAATGGTTACGCACAAATGTATCAGCTATTAAAGCAATGGATATGCAGGCACTGGAGCAGATGATTTCTGTAAGCTGTAATATCAAACGCGTTGTTGTTGAAAATGATCCAAAGGAACAGGGCGAACGTGCACTTCTTAATTTTGGGCATACATTGGGACACGCAATTGAAAAACTGATGAAATTCAAACTGTATCATGGCGAATGTGTCATATTGGGAATGGTTGCAGCGCTTCGTATTTCTATGAAACGTGGTTATATAACGGAACAGCAAATGGCAGATGCAATGGAAATGTTCCGTATGTATGAATTTCCACTGCAGGTTCAGGGCATAACAATAGATGATGTGATAGCTATTTCAAAAAATGATAAAAAAATGGATGCGGGTAAAATCAAATTTATTCTGATCAGACAGATTGGAGAAGCATTTATTGATAAAACAGTAACGGATGAAGAAATGAAAGAATCTTTAGTCGGCATTGTTACTGCATAGAATGGAGTTATTATGAACAGCAAAAAAAGAATCCTTGGTGTGATTGCCTACCTTTTATCAGTTGTGGTACTAGTAGGAATTGACCAGATTACGAAATATCTCGCAGTTGTCAATTTGAAAGGAAAGAATCCATTTGTAATCATCAAAGGTGTATTTGAGTTCTGTTATCTGCAGAATGATGGCGCTGCCTGGGGCATGATGAGTGGTGCACGAACATTATTCCTGATCATTACACCAATTATAATTGCGCTGATTACCTATATCTGGATTAAGACGCCACTTGAAAAAAGATATCTTCCAGTCAGAGTTGTTCTGATTCTGCTTTGCGCAGGAGCTGCAGGAAATATGATCGATCGTGCATTACATAGTTATGTACATGATTTTATCTATTTTAAACTGATCAATTTCCCAATATTTAATGTGGCCGATATTTATGTGACAGTTTCAATGATTATATTGATCATTTTGATTCTGTTCGTTTATGAGGAGCATGACTTTGCTTATCTGTCTCCAAGGAACAAGCAAAATAACCAATAAGAAAAATGATAAGAAATATATAAAGACAGGTGGTACCCAATGGAAACAACTACATTTTTAATTGACGAGCAGAACGCAAATGAAAGACTTGACAAATATCTTTCAGAAATGATAGCAGATAGTTCAAGATCTTTTCTGCAAAAGCTCATTAAGGATGGAAATGTACTGGTAAATGAAAAGATTGTTAAAGCGAATTATAAGACAAATGCAGGCGATCAGATTACCGTTACATTACCTGAATTAAAGGATCCGGAAATTGTACCGGAAAATATTCCACTGGATATTCTTTATGAAGATGACGATCTAATTGTGATCAACAAACCGAAGGGAATGGTCGTTCATCCGGCAGCCGGTCATTACACTGGTACAATGGTGAATGCACTGATGTATCACTGCAAAGATAATCTCTCTGGAATTAATGGTGTTATGAGACCTGGTATTGTACACAGGATCGATATGAATACAACGGGTGCGATTGTTGCTTGCAAAAATGACTATGCGCATAATTCACTTGCAGAACAGCTAAGTGTACATTCAATTACACGAAAGTATAATGCAATTGTTTATAATAATTTTAAAGAGGAAACTGGTACGATAGATGCGCCTATCGGAAGAAATCCTGTTGATCGTAAGAAAATGGCCATTGATAGGGCAAATGGAAGAAGAGCAGTCACACACTACCGCGTTCTTGAAAATTATGAGAGATATTCATTGATAGAGTGTCAGCTGGAAACTGGAAGAACGCATCAGATTCGCGTTCATATGGCAAGTATTGGACATCCTCTTCTTGGAGATGATGTATATTGTTCAGCAAAATGTCCATTTCATTTAACTGGACAAACGTTGCATGCAAGAGTACTTGGATTTATCCATCCTCGTACAAAAGAGTATATGGAATTTGAAGCACCAATTCCTGACTATTTTCAACATTTAATGGAAATCCTTCATAAATAAGGTTGAAAATATAATTCTTAAAAATGGAATCCGTTTTTTTAATAAATTTTTAAAATAAATCTTACGAATGAAAATTTTTACAATAATGAAGTTTTACAGAAATCAAATATAAGTAATTGTGACAATGAAGTCTCCAGCTTATGAGTTGGGGACTTTTTTAATCAGAATTAAGAATCTAAGCAGATGGCTTGATTTATAACTCAAACTGAATGATATCCTGACATCTGTATAAAATAAGATTAGTGTGCAGAAATTCTGTATAGAAATGGAGTAAAATATGAATATTTTTGATATTATCGGACCAGTAATGGTCGGACCTTCCAGTTCTCACACGGCAGGTGCAGCCAAAATTGGATTAATTGCCAGAGAATTGCTGGATGAAGAACCAGCACGGGCAAATATCATTCTTCATGGTTCCTTTGCCGCTACCGGTGCCGGACATGGAACCAATAATGCAATTATCGGTGGTTTGCTGGGAATGAAGCCTGATAATCCAGACATTCCAAACAGTGGAAAAATTGCAGATGCTGCCGGCTTGCAGTATCAATTTGAATATAAGACACTGAAAAATGCGCATCCAAATACAGCGTTGATTCAATTGACTGGAAAAAACGGTCGTGAACTTAGTGTCCAGGCTTCGTCGATTGGTGGCGGCCGGATACTGGTCAATGAAATAGATGGCATTGCTGTAAATTTTTCTGGAGAATACAATACGCTGATCGTACACAATGTTGATCAGCCTGGACATGTAGCAGAGGTAACTTCCATGCTATCTCATAAATCTGTAAATATTGCAACGATGCAGCTTTTCAGAGATTCCAGAGGTGGATATGCAGTTATGGTTATTGAAACGGATCAGGAAGTTCCAGCAGATTCAATCAAATGGCTCGAACATTTGGAAGGCGTTATTAAAGTAACCTATGTAAATGCGATCTAATATAGAGAATAAATTCTTAAACAAGTTATAAAATGGATTATAGAAAAGGGAGTGAGCAAATGGGACTTAATTCCATACAACTGATTAATGATATATGTGAGAAAGAGAATAAAAGTTTTTGCCAGGTAATCATGGATACAGACTGTAAAGAACGTGGTGTATCTCAGGAAGAATCATTTGCGACCATGAAAAAAATGTGGGATGTAATGTTGGACGCCAGCAATACTTATAACGCAGATCTAAAATCCAAAAGTGGAATGGTCGGTGGAGCAGGACAGTACATGGAAGAATATATGCAAAAAGGCAATACACTGTCAGGAGATTTCACAGCGAATGTTATGAAAGAGGCTCTCAAAATGGGAGAATCTAACGCATGTATGAAGCGAATTGTGGCTGCACCAACTGCAGGCTCCTGTGGGGTCATTCCCGCAGTGTTGATCACGTATTTTAAATATTTTGGAGATAAGGAACAAGATCTCGAGAAAAAAATAATTGAAGCGTTGTTTGTTACGGCCGGAATTGGTCAGGTAATTGCAGAACGTGCCTATATAGCGGGTGCAGCTGGCGGATGTCAGGCTGAAGTCGGAGCTGCATCTGCAATGGCAGCTGGGGCACTGGTATACATCAGAAACGGTTCTTGTGAGCAAATCAGTCACGCAGTTGCGATTGCTCTCAAGAATCAGCTGGGACTGGTATGTGATCCAGTTGCGGGCCTTGTAGAAGTTCCCTGTGTGAAAAGAAATGTAGCTGGAGCGGTTAACGCTTTGGCGGCGGCAGACCTTGCACTTGCTGGCATCGTCAGTCAGATTCCAGCGGATCAGGTCATTGATGCAATGCGCGAAATAGGCGATAATATGAATCCAAAGTACAAAGAAACTGCAACAGGTGGATGTGCTGCAACCCTCAAGGGAATTGAAGTACAGGAAAAGATGGATAAAATTCGCTACAATTAAAAAATCATTTGAATTGTATTTTGCTTATTTGAATTTGTACGTTATCGCGAAATTCTGTAAGTGAAATTAAAACAGCGGAATAAAAGATACAATATAACTGATAAGGATTACCGGGTTACTTGTACTTGGTGCGGACAGCCAGTATGTAACGACTTTGCTCAGCCAGATCTATATCTCTTAATTGATTAGGATATATAATCTGTTCACTATTAAAATTGTATTAAAATATGAATCAATTCTAAAATTTATATGTAAATTCAGAATATTAAGTGGTAAAAATTTTCCAGTTGATGTATAATAATAGTACAATAAATAGAGAAACAAGGAGGTAATCCTTATGAATGAAAGAACAGTTATTACAATTGGAAGAGAATTTGGCAGTGGTGGTCATGATATTGGTCAGAAACTAGCTGAAGAAATGGGAGTTAAATGTTATGATAAGGAATTGCTTCAACTTGCCGCAAAAGAGAGTGGTCTTTGTGAAGAACTCTTTGCAAACCACGATGAAAAACCAACGAACAGCTTTTTATATTCATTAGTAATGGATACATATTCACTGGGTTATACTACTTCATATGTTGACATGCCAATCAACCATAAAGTATTTCTTGCTCAGTTCGATTCAATTAAGAAGCTGGCTGAAAAAGAATCCTGTGTAATCGTCGGACGTTGTGCTGACTATGCATTGGAAAAGAATCCTTATGCAATCAGTGTATTTATTAAAGCACCAAAAGAAGCTCGTATTGAACGAGTTAAGAAGCTTTATGATTTAAGTGAATCAAAAGCAGCTGATCTGATTCATAAAAATGATAAAAGAAGAGCAAGTTATTATAATTATTATACCAGCAAAAAGTGGGGCGAAGCTAAGAGCTATGATCTTTGTATCGATAGCAGTAAGTTAGGTACGACAGGCTGTATTGAACTTATTAAGAACTATATCGAGATTAAAGAGAAGATTCAAAATAGCCAGAAATAGCTCATGCTGCTGGAAAAAACAGAAAATAGTTTTAGGAATATCTTATGAAAGCAAAGTTTAGTATTAGTTCAAGAAAAAATGATATCAGAAAGTGGCTGTTTAACAAACATTCTGCTTTATATTGCTTAATACTTGTAGTGTTGAGTATTTTTATCTTTTATGCAATAGCGAATGGGTTAAGCAGCCCTTCTGCTGATAAAGAAGAAAGTTCTGTCGTAGATACAGATGAAACAGAAAGCAATACAACCTATCTGGCCGATAATAATTCTTATTGTATCAGAGTTAATAAGGCCAAAAATTTTATAACAATCTATAAAGTTACGGCAAGTGGGGAACTCCTTGATCCTGTTAAAACTTTTGTTTGTTCAGTAAATTCCAATGTAGAGGAAGGTACTACTGAAATTTCAGAAAAGTACATATGGAGAAAGATTGCCGACGACGTATATGGTGAATATACTTCCCGTGCAGGTGTAAATGTCTATATTCACTCAGCTCCATTTAGAACTGAAAGTACGAACTCAATTATACAGGCAGCATACAACAATCTTGGTAAAACGGCATCGATTGGCTCCATTTATCTGCAAATTGATGACGCAAAATGGATCTATGAGAACTGCGGAAAAAGCACGAAGGTAATTGTGTATTCAGATCCAGATGAAGAACCCGCTATTGCACTTGCTGAAGTGACTCCTTTGTCTGAAGTTGAGGGAGTTGATACATCTGGCATTGAAAATGCTGAAAAAGTTTCTCCAGCTCAGGTCTGGTTTTTAAGAGGAGTTCAAGACTTTGATATTAGTATTGGTGAGACCATTGATCTTTGGAATGGCATATTTGCTGCTGATACCAATAATAATGATATTACATCTTATGTTTATCTGACAGGAAGCTACGATAACACAACTCCAGGCAGATATATCGTGACCTACAATCTGGTCGACGAATATGGTACTAAGATCGCATATCAGAGTATCATCAATGTACATGATGGCACAGAGGAAACAGAGGCAGAGACTTCTGCAGAACAGGCAGCACCGGAAACAATTGCTGATACACCCGCAAATAACAATGGTGGAACATCTGATCCTGGCAATAGTGGTAGCAGCAATCAGAATCAGCAGAATGGTCAGGACCAACAGAACAATGCACAGCAAACTCAGGCGGCTACATCTTCTGCTGGAAGTGGTCAACAGGAACAACAAAGCAATGGAGCAGGACACTAGTCTTCCTTTTGTACCTATAATATAAAATAAGTTAGATCGTTATATTTTGTAAATGTTAAAAACTGTTACGCAATGAAAAAATTGATTAAGCAGAAATTACAATGCGTAAAAACAACTGGTCAGTTAGTAAATGATCTTATAAAAAGACATGAATTCTAATCCAATCGATAAGATACTGGAGAAGAAATTAGAATTCATGTCTTTTTTTTATTATGGGCTTTAGCCTGTTGAGTTCATCGGAGTTTCTCCCAACGGAG
>CAJMQE010000013.1 GCA_905215405.1 uncultured bacterium | reverse complement strand
AAAAGTAAGAAAAAGCGAGTTAACAAGAGAAAAACTAAGATAATTATGGGAGGTGATTTACATAATATTACAATCAGGTAAAGATAACACTTTATTTGGACAAAATGACGATGGGTACAGTCATTATAGCTACAGTGTGACCACCGTAATATAGAGTAGGAAACAATTATAGTTTGGACTTGGAGTGAGACATGTTTAAAATAGCGATATGCGATGATGATATTCATTTTTTAAAGGGAGAAAGAGTAATGATCTGTAAATTGATGGATCAAGAATATTCAAATATAGAGTATAAAATTTTAGAGTATACAAGTGGGATAAATTTAGTCAAAGAGTATTCAAAAAATGATATAGACATCATTTTTCTAGACATTGAGCTGGATCAGGAGGATGGTTTTGATATTGCAAAAAAAATAACACTTCTTCACAAAGGGGCAAAGATCATCTTTGTTACGAGCCATGAAAATCTGGTCTTTGAATCATTTGTATGCAGGCCAGTCGGATTTATTAGAAAACGAATATTTGAACAGGAACTTGAAAGTGTTATGAATAGAGTGGTCTCAGAAATGATTGACAATAATATGATTATTCAGGTCGGGGAAAGCAGGAATACTTATATGCTCTTACTCAGCAGTATTCGTACGATCGATACTTACCAGCATAATATTATTCTGAAACTTGAAAAAGGGGAATTGATTGTCAGGGATAAGCTGTCAAGAATTGAACCGATACTTGCAGACAAAGGATTTGTCACAGTGAATAGGGGATGTGCTATTAACATGAAATACATTTTGAAAGTGGAAGGCGGCTTGGTGACATTGCTCGACGGAAGTCAGATTAGTATCAGTCGCAGCAAATGTAAGGGCGTGAATAAAAAATATAAAGAATATATGGGGATACAACAAGTATGATGGCAAATGTGATAAATCTTTTTGTTAGTATAATACAGGTATCTATTTGGAGTATGGTCTTTTCAAAAGTTGTAGCATATGAGGAACAGACCAACAGAAAAAAATATATCTACATAATTGCGGCAGCAATCGGATTATTATATTTCTCAGTTGTGAAAAAAGCAGGCGGTTTTGTGCAGGCGAAGCCATCTTTGTTATTCATTCTGATTGCAGTCATTTCGACCTATGCGACAAAGCTTGAGCGGCGTATGCTTCATTTACTTTTGGTCCTTCTATTTGCTGCACTGGCGTTCATGATCTTATTTATAAGAGCATATTTTGAAGATGGTCAGATGGCTGCAGTTATGGCAGTAGCAGTTGTAACAGTATTTTTCATGATGATGCTCTGTCAGTTCAATGTGCAGGTGAATCAAAAACATGGCTGTAAATATAATACCTCAGAGATATCGCTGATATCCAGTATTGAAAATCTCTTAGTGACCATATTTATAATATTTTTAGAAATATTTATTCTATACAAGGTCAGCGCAGAACATGTGGGACAGGCCTGGGAGAATGCCGATATAGATCAATTGAATCAAGTTATGATTTATACGATGATTCCAATTGCAGTAATTCTGGTCGTTGCGACCAGAATATATGAAATATGCGATACGCAGTTGAAAAATCAGATTATAAGCATTTCATATGAACAGAATCAATCCGGAGTTGATAATATCAGGCGTATGTACGAAGAGGCTTCAAAAGTCCGTCATGATGCCAAGAATTGTATGTCCTTGCTAGATGATTATATACAGAACCAGGAATATGAGGAGGCACATCAGTTTATAGCTGACTATGTTAGTCAGCAGATCAACATTCTTGGTATGAAGGTATTTTGTTCTAACAAGGTGCTTAATTATATTATCAATAACAAGTTTACATTATGTCATCAGAAAAATATTGAGACGAAATGTATTGTTAGTGGAGATGTGCAGCAGATAACGGATGTAGACTTAAGTATTTTGATGGGAAACCTATTGGATAATGCAATTGAGGCAGCATTTTATGCGGACAATCCAATGATCAGTGTTGAAATTTACGATGAGCAGGATATACACATTATTATAGATAATTCTATTAAACAAAGTGTGCTGCAGCGTAATCCACATATGAAGACTACTAAACCGGGAAAAAACAGACACGGATGGGGGACAATCAGTATCCGTGATATCGTAAGAAAATATAATGGAACGATATCCTACTCAGAGTTGGGGAAGGAAATTAGGTGTGAGATTAGATTAAAAAAGCGTAGATGATGGGCGATGTATGATGCAGAATCTGCCATATGCTTACAGAATGTGCCAACCCTCTTTTTTTATGTAAAAAATGAAGTATGATATAGATGGTTGCTAAATAAGTGTGCGAGAAGAGGCGGTCACTGTAAGAGCACTGAGCAGGGAAACAATTGATTATGATTTGGATTACAGCCAGGGAGATCCATATGATTATACAGAATTAAGAGCTAAGTTGGATGATTCTTCGTCATACATAAATTATATATCCGGTGATGATTCATTTACGGCAAGTGTTGTGGCTGGTGATGATTCAAGTAATCGCGCAGATGATGATGCAATCAGAAGAGTAAATAAAAATATTGAACCAGGAAACTGGTATTACTTAACAAATTATGTAAAAGAAGATGGAGATTATGGCTGGGCAGCCATAAGAGGTGAGAGTAATTATGATTGGTTTTATAATGCGTCTGGTAAATGGAGTCCAGATAGTATTTGATGAATAGCCAGCATGTAATAGCCAGTTCTTTATAATCAAAGGTTAGCTGATAAGGGCTATAAGCACTGTACGGAATTTCCGTACAGTGCTATTTAAAGGGGGCATTATGAAAAAAATAATATCGGCAATATGTATTTTAATATTCTGTGTTACGTTGATGATCATGGTCAAGAATAAGATTTTTCTTAATTCCAATTCAGATAAGAGTGAAAATTTGGCTTCTACTGTAAATAATGAAATAACAGCGCAGGAAAAACAGTCAGGTGAGAAAAAATATAAGAGTGTATCAAAAGGAGATAAGGTGTTGGATGAGACTTATCTGCATGCTATGAATGAAGATGTATATGTAACTTCTCCCGAAGGAGAGGAAATGTGCATGAATGTGCATGATGCATATTTGACTAGAGACATTTCAGAGTATCAGGGAATGCTAGATCAACCTTTTTTTTACACCAAAGAGGAAAAAACACATTTAGATGAAAATGGTGTATTCTTAGATGATTACTATTATGTTGTCACACTTGTGGAGGTTACTAATGTAGGGGATACACAAGGAGAATGTCTGATGCCAGGAATATTTAGAGATGTATATATTAAGGAGGGGGTAACTTCGAATACACCGAACAGCTCAGAGGTGTTTTTTGCAGTAAAGTTGTCTGGAAATGGAAAAGTAAGCGCCAAAGGACATCTGTTTACAGAACCAGGAGAAAAGAATACATTTGCTTTGCTAAGAAGTATTAGTGAAAGTCGATTAAACCAGCTTAAGGAAGAAGAAAAGGATTGTTATTTAACAACTACATATTGTGATATAAAATATATTCCAAAGGATGAGAATCAGGTGAAGTTCATTAAGTTAGATTTTAGAATAGAGGAATGATTATGATGGGGATATTAATGATAATAGATATTAGAAAAAGATGTGCAACTTGATAATTATAAGAGAATGGAAGAGAGAATGAAAAAAATAATATCGGCAATATGTATTTTAATATTCTGTATTACGTTGATGATCATGGTCAAGAATAGGATATTTCTTAATTCCAAATTAGATGAGAGTGAAACCCCGGCTACTGCTGTAAATAATGAAATAACAGCACAGGAAAAGCAGTCAGGTGAGAAAAAATATAAGAGTGTATCAAAAGGAGATAAGGTGTTGGATGAGACCTATCTGCATGCTATGAATGAAGATGTATATGTCACTTCATCAGAAGGAGAGGAAATGTGCATTAATGTGTATGATGCATATTTGACTAGAGATATTTCAGAGTATCAGAAATTGATGAGTGAACCATGCTTCTATATAAATGAACAACAAGAACACTTGGGTGAAAATGATGTATTTTTAGATACTTATTATTATGTAGTTACACTTGTAGAAGTAACTAATGTAGGTGCTACGCAGGGAGAATGTCTAATACCGGGAATATTTAATTATGTCTATATTAAAAATGGAATGACATCAAATACTCCAAAACAATTTGCCGCACTATTTGCAGCCAAGTTATCAGGAAATGGTAAATTGAGCATTAAAGGGCATCTATTTTCGGAAGTAGGGGAAAAGGATACTTTTGCTATAATTGGAATTGTGAAGGAGGATAATATAAATCAGCTTAAAGAAGAAGGAATGGATTGTTATTTAACAACTACATATTGTGATATAAAATATATTCCAAAGGATGACAATCAGGTGAAGTTCATTAAGTTAGATTTTAGAATAGAGGAATGATTATGATGGGGATATTAATGATAATAGATATTAGAAAAAGATGTGCAACTTGATAATTATAAGAGAATGGAAGAGAGAATGAAAAAAATAATATCGGCAATATGTATTTTAATATTTTGTGTTACGTTGATGATCATGATTAAGAATAAGATTTTTCTTAATTCCTATGCAAATGAGAGTGAAAAATCGGCTTCTGCTGTAAATAGCGAAGTAGCAACGCAGGAAAAGCAGTCAGGAGAGAAAAAATATAAAAGTGTATCAAAAGGAGATAAGGTGTTGGATGAGACCTATCTGCATGCTATGAATGAAGATGTATATGTCACTTCATCAGAAGGAGAGGAAATGTGCATTAATGTGTATGATGCATATTTGACTAGAGATATTTCAGAATATCAAGGATTGTTGGAGGAGCCGTGCTATTATCAAGAGGAAATGAAAAATCATCTGGATAAAAGCGGTGTATTTATAGACGATTATTATTATATAGTAACATTCGTAAAAATAAAAAATATAGGGGATACACAGGGAGAATGTCTGATACCGGGATTATTTAGTTATGTCTATATTAAGGATGGTGTAACAGAAGCACAGCCAGCATCATTAGTTGCGCGATATGCAGTAAAACTTTCTGGAAATGGAAGAATAAACTCACAAGGTCATCTTTTTTCGGAACCAGGTGAAATAGACACATTTGCACTAATTAATATTAGAAGTGAAAATGAGTTAAATCGTTTTAAGGAAGAAGGAAAGGATTGTTATTTAACGACTACAGATAGCGAAATAAAATATATTCCAAACGATGAGAATCAGGTGAAGTTCATTAAGTTAGATTTTAGAATAGAGGAATGATTATGGGGTTGATTAAAATTGAATTAAAAAGAGCTTTCAAAAGTGGTTTGTTTTTATGGGCAGCAATTATTCAGCTTGCAATTACAGGATATCATGTTATTGCATATGTAGTACCAGCAGTCAGGGATATACCGGGATTGTTAACAGGAATCGGTAGTGAAAAGGGAATCGATGGCATCCCTGGAGTATATTCGACATGGATCGCTATGAATACAAATGCTGCTAAGGAGATATATTTTGTAATTCTGCCATTGGTTGCAGCAATTCCATTTGGGGCATCCTTATATCTCGATGAGAAAAATCACTATATTAATAACATAGCTATTAGAACAGATAAGAAAAATTATTATATTGCAAAAATGATAGGCTTATTTTTGTCAGGAGGAGTTATCGCAGTTATTCCACTTGTACTGTCACTACTGATCAATATGTGCATGTTACCATTTGATCAGCCGCAGGCATGTAGTGCTTTATATCTCATGAGTGCTAAAAATGTGCTGGGAGACTTATTTTATGATCAGCCCTTTGTTTATACATTAATTTACATAGTTTGGGTGTTCTTTATTGCTGGTTTATTAACAATGTTCTGTTTTACTGCTACATTTATTATGGAAAATAGATTTATTGTAGTAATGGCTCCATTTATTATTTACTTTGTTTCTTATGTAGCGGGAAGTATGCTTGGCTCTAGTCATCCATTTATGTGGAGATATATTCAGCTAAATAAGTTGACAAAGTCAATGGTAATAGGCATCTTGATTCAACTTATTATTTTGATAGGAATCAATATGTTTTGTTTAGTTTTTAAATGTTCAAAAAAAAGAGATGTAATCTGATAGGAGCTCATGATGGAAAAAATATCGAATCATATATCTGAAAAGGATAATAAGAAAAAAATATATCAGTTCTCTACAGTCAGGAGAGGATTTCTATTTACTACAATAATAATCATTCTGCTTATTATATTTGGTGTCAGAGTAAGTTATGTAAATGGTCAGTATCCATCAATAGAGAATGCAACCTATTCGTTAGGAGAAAGTTTTGAATGGGATGATTTTACAATTACGGTTACAGGATATGAAGTGTTAAATGAAGAACAGATTAAAGAAAAATGGCCAGATATCAATACCAATTCGATAGCAGATTATGACATTATCATTGCAGATATTGATGCTACTTATCATGGCGAGAAAGACAGTGCAAGATTTCCGATTACAAGTATTAGAGGACAATCAGGTGCATGGTACAATTCATCGGAACTCGAAGCGGTGACAACATTTAATCAGGGAAGTGCAACATGTAAAAATGGTGAGATGAGGACACTTTATACAGCAATTGGTATTTCATATCTCCAATTTTCTGGAATGGATACAAAGAATTATTTAGATAGAAATATAGATCTTGTTTTTCAGACGTACCCGGAAATTATTAAGGTAAAGCTTTATTAAACAAAGAGATGGGAGAGAAGTTTGAGAACTTGGAGAGAGTATTCGGTTAAATATAATTGCAGATCGTATGTGTGCATTCAAGCTATATGTATTGCGGTTATTATACTGGGAGAGCGTTTCTGGCTTGATAAGTATGCAAGTAACTGTTGCATTATGGATGGAATCAGATTGCTGATGAATGGATCGGTATTTCTTGTATTATATATTTTACAATGCCTGTATGTCAGTTTTATGATCAAGGGTGGCTTACATATTCAGCGTGCAATCAGAATGAAAGCACGACGAAAGTTGTGGATGGATCAGGCACGTTCAATATGTCTGATAAATGCAGTCACATCTGCAATATGGATGATAACAGGGGCGATAGTTGGTCGTAGTTATACCAGTACAGTACAAAACTGGTCAGTTAGCGGAAGTTTCTTTTCGTATACAACTGATCCGGTAGGACAAACAAGCGGAATATCGGTTTTGCCAGCATGTATTGTATTATATCTGATCATTATGCTTACGCTTGATGTAATTTTTTTACTTATACTGGCAAGCAACTGGATCGGTGGTAGTGTGATTTGGGGGATGCTATTAATTATAGCAACGGGATTTTATGATACCTGGGAAGCAAAACAACCATTATTCCTGAAACAATTTTTGGTGTATGGAAATGAGTGGACAGACAGAGCCATTCTATTTCAAAATATTATTTGTCTATTGATCCTAAATATATGCCTGATCGTTGCGGGTATGCTGCTTGCAGACAGGAAGGAGTTTTTGGATGGCAGAGAGGAAAGAAAGTAAAGGGATAGTTAGATTTATAAAAGCAGATGTAATAAGAGGGTTGAAAACCAATACAGTCAAATATGCAGTTATGTTCTTATTTGTCATTGTAAGTATCTATATGTTGAACAGGATGATTACAAGCCATCAGCAAATCGGCGATGTATGCAATAATGCTGGGTTCTTTGATTATCTATTATATCTTGTGCAGGGGACACAGAAGTACATCCCTGGAAAAAGCAGTACATTTCAGATTCCGGTGTTATGGATGGTAATGAATATTATTCCGGCCTTTCTTGTATGCAGTTATGCAGTAAGGGATATGGAAGGGCAGGGAATGTATATGCTTCTTAAGAACAGGAGTCGTAGAGTGTGGTGGTTGAGTAAGTGTATCTGGAACGTGGTCACGGTAACACTATTATACGTAATCGTGTGGGGAACATTATTTCTAGGGACTGTATTGGGGCATCATTCAATTAGTGGAATTTGGACAATACATAAAGATATCTGCGAAGTGATTATGGAAATGCCTGTTCAGTCGATGCCACAGGCTGGACAGTTACCGGTAGATATTTATCATAGTGGTTTGTTTTTATTGGCAGTCATCATAGTTCCATTTGTAATCAGCATGGAAATTTCCTTGATTCAGATGACATTTTCATTGATTATTGGGCCTGTGATCAGTTTTATGGTAGTTGTAATTATCTGTGTTTTGTCAGCATATTTTATGAATCCGTTGCTGTTGGAAAATTATACAATGTTAATGAGAAGTAATTTGGTATTAGGGAATAGTGGAATGAATTTGATGGCAGGAGTCATTGCAGCAATTGTGCTTGGCAGTATCGCAATTCTATTAGGATTTCGGTATTTTAGTAGGATGGATATTATGGCGAAAGAGTAAAGACTCATATACAGCATAGTAGCTATCGCTAAAGAGTAAAGGATAAGTAGCTCGGAAAATAAAACAATTAATAGAGGCCTTTAAGATGGCAGAGCGGAGGGGAAAATGAAAATAAAAATAACAAATTTGTGTAAAACAATCAAGAAAGTTCCAATTCTGGTGGATATGAATCTTGAATTGGAAAGTGGAAAGATTTATGGATTAAAAGGAAAAAATGGTTCAGGTAAAACAATGCTCATGCGTGCAATTTGCGGATTGATCCTACCAAGTAGTGGTCATATCGTAATGGATGGAGAAGAACTTGGTAAAGACATTTCATTTCCAAGAAGTGTTGGTGTTCTGATTGAAAACCCATCTTTTATTGCTGGTTATACAGGACTAAAAAATCTGATGATTTTAGCATCTATTCAGAAAAAAATTGATGAAAAGGATATTCGGGAAACACTTATTAAAGTAGGACTTGACCCAGATGATAAACGAACCTACAGAAAATATTCTCTTGGTATGAAGCAGCGGCTTGGAATTGCAGCAGCGATTATGGAAAGACCTGATCTTGTTATTCTGGATGAACCGATCAATGCACTTGATGAGAGCGGTGCAGAACAGGTGCGGGATATCCTGACAGAGCAAAAAGAAAGAGGAGCAATTGTTATCTTGGCATGTCATGATGCAGAGGAACTGGAATTCCTATCTGATGAGATTATTCACATTAGCGAAGGCAAAATAACAGGGATCGATCATGTGGAGTAGGAAAAGGAAAGAATTGTAGTACTATTTTGAATAAAAAATAGGCAATATGATATAGCCCATGGTACTAAAGGACATGCATTTACGCGCAACAGGGCCATAAGCATGGTAGAAAGTCATGGTCCCCACCAGTATAATAAACTTCATATAGAAATATGCAGAATAGAGTCATTTTCGATAGACTTTTTGATAGAGGGGATGAATAGAGTGGGGCTGGATTTTAAATGTGATGAATTAAATACGTTAACACAGTTGAGCGACAGACTTCTGGATCAATGGCACACATCATTAGAAGATATCAGGGCAAAGCTGCAGGATGTAGTCGACTCAGATTCCTACAGTGGAGAGGGCGCGGACAGTATTCGGAATTATGTTACGCAGGTACATTTGAATTGTCTGATTCCATTACTTGAAAATATGCTGGTAGATTACCAGGCAAAACTGGCTGTGTATGATTACCGCTATTCACAGATAGATGAGGATTATCATAAGCATTTGAACGAGGATGCAATTGAGAGTGCATTGGAAGAATATACAGATGTGAAATTCAACGATTATGCAGAAGAATTTGGTGGAATGTTGTCATCGGTAAGCGATATTGTGGAAGTGGTGAATCCATCTATCGAAGAAATATCCTGTGACTATAGCAGGGTACAATATCAATTAAAAAATGTACTGAATAGTATGGTAGAGCATGAAAATACTACAGTATCAACAGAGATAGCCAGACTGGAAGAATTGACAGAAGCTGTGAACAGGACAGTGCAGGGCGCAGGGGCTCGTACTGAGGAAAATGTAGCAGTGTATGAGATGGAAGATATAAAGAAGATTCCTGGAATTACAAATGCATTTATGTGTTCGTTGGAAAGTGAAGAATATCAGAAACTTCATGAGAGTGAAATTCAGTCAGCTTATGAATATGAGAGTGCAACAGCTGAGAAACTTCAAATAGAAGAGGAAAAACGAGAAGAAGCATTACGACTGAAACAGGAACAAACGAAACGTACTGATGGAAAGACAGAATTGAGTGCTGTTGGAACATTGCTCGTTATAGGAACCGTAGGTGTGGTCGGAGCACTTGGAGCCTTGGGCGTAGTTATGGCGACCAGTATATTTGGTGCGGCTACACCACTGGCACTTGCAGAACTTGGTGTCGCAAGTACCGCATGTATATACGGAATCTCAAATTTTGCAGAGAGCACGGCAAATTCGGCAGCAGGTAAGACGAATTTCTTTAATTCTCTACGGGATACTATTTTTCTGGGAAACCAGGATATTTATAGTAAATGGGGAAATACAGGAGCATTGATTGCCGGTTTTATGTACCCATTTGTGCAGGGAGCGACAGGTAGCAATATAGCAGCAACAGCCGGTGGAAGTCTGGCAGCGACAGCAGATGGAAATATGGAAACGACAGCAAGTGGGGCAGCTATGGCTGGTGGAAATATGGCGCTTACAGCGGGCGGTAGCATGGCACCTTCTGTGACAGGCAGTACGATGGCTCCAACTGGCAGCAGTATGGTAGCAATGAATGGGGTTGAACTTGGAGTAGGCACAATTGTGGACAGTTGTGTAAGTGATGATTCTGAGAAGACGGGAAAGAAACTTAGCATGACGGATTCAATTCACAAAATAGCCAATATGGTTCTGGACAGTTGATATAGAGATGGACATAGAGATAACGCTGATAGGTGCTGATTTTGTGTATTTTGTGTATAGTAATAAATAGTTAAGTTGATTTACATATTTACAGAACAGCTTCATATACAGCGTGGGCACTGTTTAAATGCAATACTTCCTTCTGGTTGTTCCAGAGACGAACTTCCAGGCTGGCATTGCTACTTTCATGGATGATGCCACTCATTTCACCGTGTACGGGCGAACGAAGTGGGTGGCCTTTACTGGATGGTCGAATATTGATCTCCAGTAATTTTTTACCCTGCAGCAGGCAGATATGATTTTCCTGAAAGGCAAGAATGCGGACTCCGTTATAGGTAGCAAAACGGTACTCACATCCCTCATATAGTAAGGCACAGATACAGCCGGTAAAACTGACCGCGCCAAATGGAATGTGCGCAATTGCGACCATGAGCGAGCATGGACGTGCAAAATTATTGCACTGAAGCCACATGTAGGAGCGTGGAAAAGAGGTACCGCGGTCCAGTTCAATATATCCATTTCCACCATTGTAATTATGACGGGTACCATTTATGGTGAGCGTTCCGCTCAGAGTGTGATGCATGCTGATTATGCCATGTCGGCATTGCATTGGTAAATACTGAAAAGGTCCCATTATATCTGAATGTAGTGGCGTGAGATCGTGATAGCGCAGACGTCCTTGAATACCGGGAAGGTCTATTTTACAGCCTCTTTTTGAAAAGATGCAGTTGTCGGCGATTATTTTGCCACCTTTTTTGGTGAGGGTCGAAACAGGGAATTGTTTGGATTTGGCATCTGAGATGACTTGAATAAAAGATTCATTTTTGGTGTGACCGGGAATAAATGATATGGTATCGTTTCCGTTCTGATGGTGGAAATACCATCCTTCAAAGCCTTTTTTTCTGGTTATTTTCATGATTTACCTCCATTTTTCTATAGTATGGACAAGGAAAGGCAATTTAACCTTCTTTTTGTGGATCAGGATCTAATTAAGGGATCAGATGTAATTAAAGGATTATATATAATTAAAGGATCAGAATGTAGTTAAAGGATTAGGAAGAAATTAAAGGATCAGAATGTAGTTAAAGGATTAGGAAGAAATTAAAGAATCAGGATGTGATTTGAGAATCAGGTCATAAATAGGAAATGTTCATAGCAATAGCAATTGCTTATATTGGAAGTGTTTTTGTTGACAACACACGGTGAAAAGAGTAACATATAAAAGTATGTGAATGACGAAGCTTTTTCACATATGGGTTTTGATAGAAAATGATAATAAATATATTGTAAATAGATTGATATTACATCTCTTAAGGTAAGAGATGTATTTATTTTTCAGACGATGTTCAAGAAATTTCAAAAAAAGGAAAACGTGAACAACTATGAACAAGCAAAGCTTAGATGTCTTAAATCTGCTCGTGCATGAGGGGTATACGAACCAGAGAAATCTGGCTGAAAAGTCAGGACATTCGCTGGGAATCGTGAACCGGTCATTAAAAGAATTATATGAAAATGGCTATATCGAGAAAAATGGTGTTGTAGCACAAAAGGGTATTTTGTATATGCAGCAGACTAGACCACAGAATGCAATTATTCTTGCGGCCGGACTTGGAATGCGAATGATCCCAATTAATTCAGAAGTGCCGAAAGGCCTGCTTGAAATTAGGAAAGAACCACTTATCGAGAGGTTGATCAGACAATTACATGAGGTCGGCATTACAGATATTAATATTGTTGTTGGATTTATGAAAGAGAAGTTCGAGTATTTGATTGATGAGTTTGGAGTAAATCTGATCGTGAACAGGGATTATGCAGACAAAAATAATCTGCATTCCATGAGACTTGCAAGTGCACATTTATCCAATACCTATATTCTTCCATGTGATCTTTACTGTCGGGAAAACCCATTTCATAAGGCAGAGCCGTATTCCTGGTATATGGTGGGAGACAGGATGACAGAGGAAAGTACTTTTCGAGTGAATAATAAAAGTGAACTGGTCCGTGTCGACCAGGAAGATAAAGGAAATGTTGATATCAGCATCTGCTACCTGTTAAAGGAAGATTCGGATTATGTAAAAGATAAATTAGAGCAACTGGATGAGAACCGTTTCTATCAGGATGCCTTCTGGGAAGAGTGTCTGTATGAAAAAGATAAGATGGTAGTTGCAGCCAAAGTGGTAAAGGCTGATACGATCATAGAAATTAATACATTTGAACAGCTGTGTGAAGTGGACAGAGGATCAAATCATATTAAGACAGATGCCATTCAGATGATCGAGAAAGCACTTCATGTGACAGTAAAGGATATTGTTAATATCTCAATTCTGAAAAAAGGACTTTCCAATCACTCGTTCCTGTTTTCAGTGGCAGATAAGAAATATATCATGAAAATCCCGGATGACAAATCGGTACATCTATTTGACCGATTTCAGGAAGCGCAGGTCTACAGTGAGTTGAAGCAAAGTGAAATGTGCGAAAATATTGTGGCATTTAATCCTGAAAATGGGTATATGATCACAGCATTTTTTGAAAATGCGAGGGTGTGCGATCCATATAAAGAGGCAGATGTAAAACAGTGCATGGACACCTTACATAAGTTTCACAAACTCGGTCTTGTCGTAGATCACCGGTTCGATATATTTGAGCAGATCAATACCTATGAAACTTTGTGGGACTCCAGGGAATCCTTTTATAAAGATTATCGTGATACAAAAGAGAAGGTATTTTCGCTGAAGAAGTATATCGACATGTTCAAGGAAAAAGAAGTGTTATCCCATATTGATCCAGTCTATGATAATTTTCTGTTCGTAAGGGAGCAGGGCCAGGCGGAGAAAGTACGATTGATCGACTGGGAGATGGCTGGTATGTGTGATCCCCATATTGATATTGCGATGTATGGCACATTTGCCATGTATGACCGGGCACAAATGGATCAGCTGATCGATCTGTATTTTGAAAAGAAATGCAGAGAAGAAGTCAGAATTAAGATTTACTGTCTGATTGCAGCGTGTGGACTGTTCTGGAGCAACTGGTGCGAATATAAAATGGGACTTGGCGTCGAGTTTGGCGAGTATTCGCTGAAACAATATCGCTATGCGAAGGAATATTATAAAATCGCAGTCGAAGAAATGCAGAAACTGTCAGGGACACAGGCAAAGAATGAAGAAAAGCAGAGTAGAGCTAAGGATTGAAATAGACAAGTAAGCTAAAATAAGCTGAATATAAAAAAATTTAAAAGTATTTGAAATATGTGGAGGAATGAGAAATGTTAACAAGATATCAGTTTGAAGTATTGACGTATCTGGAGAAAGAAGGAAAAAGAGACTATCAGCAGAGAGAGTTATCAGATGGATTATGTATTTCTGGTAATCAGGTCAGTGAATGTCTTGAATTCTTAAAAGGACAGGATTTTATTACAGTTGAAAAAAATACCATGGGCATTACACAAAAAGGTCTGGAAGCACTTGAACCATATCGTGTAAAACGTGCAGTTATTTTTGCAGCGGGCTTCGGTTCCCGAATGGTACCTGTTACGCTGGATCGTCCAAAGCCATTGGTAAGAGTAAATGGAAAAAGAATTATCGATACCTTAATTGAAGCATTATTAAAGAGTGATATTAAAGATATTACGCTGGTTCGTGGTTACAAGAAGGAGAAATTCGATGAATTACTGCAGGATTATCCATTTATTAAGATGATCGACAACGATATCTATGATAAAACGAATAACATTTCCTCAGCGGTAATGGCGTTGCCGAACCTCGATCAGTGTTACATATGCGAAGCGGATTTAATGATCTCAAATCCTGACATTATTCGTAAATATGAATATACAAGCAATTACCTTGGATCATACTCATTAGAGACAGATGACTGGTGCTTCGATATGGAAAATGGTCTTGCAAAGAATTATAGAAAAGTTGGAAAATACTGCTACAGTGCATACGGTATTTCTTACTGGACAAAAGAAGACAGTGCAAGATTAAGAGAACAGCTTGCAAAGACATTTGAGACAGAAGAAGGAAAGGACATTTTCTGGGAGTTCATTCCACTTGTTCAGAACGCAGCGGATTATCAGGTAGAAATCAGACAGTGCAATAAAACAGATATTATTGAAATTGATAATTTCTATGAATTAGTATTATTAGATCCATCTTATGAGGGTTACAAAAGTGAAGGGGCAGATCATGAATAAAGTTGAATTTTATCTATTAAATCATGCATATAACAGATCTATGGGTAGAGCGGTTGTAACCGTGGATCACTTTCTGAATGAGGCATTAAAAGATCAGAATGCGAAAAAGGCTCTTATTGAGGCTGGTCTGATCAAAGAAGACGGAAAGATTACGGAGAAAGGCATTGAACAGCTGGCACCGCATAAAGTGGAAAATGCAGTGATCCTTGCAGCAGGACCAGCAACAAGATTTATTCCATTGTCTCTGGAAAAACCAAAAGGTCTTTACGAAGTGAAGGGAAAAAGACTGATCGAAAGACAGATCGAGCAGTTACAGGAAGCAGGAATCAGTGATATTACGATCGTTCTTGGTTATAAGAAAGAGATGTTCTTCTATTTAAAGGAGAAGTATCAGGTAAACTTTATCTTTAATGCTTCTTATAATATCAAAAATAATATTGAAAGTTTGTATCTGGCAAAGGAACATTTAACAAATACTTATGTTTGTTCCTGTGATGATTATTTCATGGAGAATCCATTTAACCAGTATGAATTCCAGAGCTTCTATGCAGGAAAACAGGTAGATAAAAAACTTACTGAAATGTATGTGGATGTCGATCGTGATAATAAGATCACCGCAATGGAACCCGGAAAAAAAGAAGGGGCGATCTTACTTGGTCATTCTTTCTGGAAGAAGGAATTTTCGGACAGATTTATAGCATTGATGGAAGAAGATCGTGAAGTTGGTCTGTATAATGATTCTTTCTGGGAATGGCTCGTAAAAGACAAGTTACAGGAACTTCCAGCATTCTATTTTAAGAAGTATGATGAACATTCCATATTTGAATTTGACTATTTTGATCAGTTGAGAGAATTTGATGAACAGTATATTGGACATGCACATAGTGAAATCATCAGAAATATCAAACTGGTATTCCGCTGCGATGAAGAAGATATCGTTGATTTTAGAAATGTAAGCGAAGGCATGACAAATACATCATTTATCTTCAAACTGGACGGTGTTGATTATATCTATCGTCATCCAGGCGATGGAACAGAAAAGATCATTGATAGAAAGAACGAAAAGACGTCGCTGCAGAAGGCAAAAGAAATTGGTGTCGATCCTACTTACATTTACATGGACGTAAATGAAGGATGGAAGATATCAAAATTCGTACATAGCTTCAGAGAACCAGTTTATACAGATTTTGAAGATTCTAAGCGAATCCTTAAGGTCTTAAGACAGTTGCATGCATCTAGTGTAAAAGTGGATTATGGTATGAAACCATGGGAAGATGCGCTGGAGATGGAACAGCTCCTACTGAAAAAAGACCCAGAATGCTTCAAAGAGTTCGAAGGGCTGAAGAAAAAGATCGGAGAGCTGTATCAGAAAACGGAAAATGACAGTGTGCAGAAATGCTTCTGTCATGGAGATACATATAAACCGAACTGGATGATCAAGGATGACGGTAGTGTTATCTTGATTGACTGGGAATATTCAGGTTATTCGGATCCGGGAATTGATGTTGGCTACTATATTGTGGATGCTATGTATGATATTGATCTTGCAAAGAAATTTGTGAAAGAATATCTGGCAGATACAGATACACAGGAAAGACAGTATCATTTTATGGCGTATATTGCAATTATCGCATATTACTGGTTTGTATGGGCGCTTTACAGAGAGTCCTGTGGTGCAGTTATGGGCGAAGCATTATATAACTGGTACGAGATGGCAAAAAAATATGCGGACTATATGCTGGAGTAGGACTAAGTGATAGCAAGCAGAAATCAGCCAGAAAAATAACTGAAATAGGAAATACAGGGAGGAAATGTTTTGGAAAAGAAGGAAAGTACACAGCTGGTCAGGGCACTCGGTCTGAAAGAGTCCATCAGCATGACAATAGGAACTGTTGTAGGTGTAGGTTTATTTACATGTGGATCTGCACAGATCGGTAAAGTTGGATCATGGATCATCGTTCTGACATTTGTAGCGTTATTGATCTCTATATGGCCATGTCTTTTGTATGGAGAAATGTCAGCTGCACTTCCATGTGCAGGTGGTACCTATAACTATGCAAAAAGAGGATTGAACCGCGTATGGGCAAACCTCGCCGGATGGCATTATATTGTATCCGTTGTAGCAATTGGAGCAGGTGAAACACTTGCTTTCTCTAATTACTTTAAGATATTACTGGAGCAGCTGGGCGTAGATATTACGTGGCTGGATTCCAGAGTTATCGCCATCGTTCTGGTAGCGATATTCTTGATGTTAAACTTAAGAGGAATCGAACAGTCAGGAAAAGCACAGACAGGCTTCATGTTCTTCTTCTGGGCATGTTCCATTATGTGGTTCTTATACATGATTCCAAAGATTCATTTTGAATACTTTGGTGGAATTGCGATGAATTCACTGCCACCTTTTAAGGAAATGATGTATATGTTCGGACTTGTATGGTGGTGTTACACAGGATTTGAGACTTGTGTATCTATGGGTGCAGAAACAAAATATCCACAGTATACACTGCCAAGAGCATTGAAAGTATCTGTATTTCTTGTATTTGCACTAAATGCTTTGTTCCAGTGGTTCCTCGTTGGTCTTGTATCCAGTGATTATTATGGTGTACTTGCATCCGCTGATGCACCTTACGCAGAAGGATTAAAGGCAGTTGGCCTGATTGGTTTCCCAATTATTCTTTTATGCATCGGAATTGCCTTCGGTGGTGATCTCTCAACAATTAATCCAGGTATTGCAGCACCAGCCAGATATATATATGCAATGGCTGAAGATGGAGCATTTCCAAAGATTTTTGCAAAGGTACATTCGAAATTCAAAACACCATATGTTGCAGTTCTTACTGTCGGCATTATCAATTTTATTCTGATCGCAACTGGTTCTATTAACTACATCGCATCGGTATCATTGATATCTCTGGCATTATGCTATATCATCGGATGTTTTGCTTATCTGGGACTGAAGAAAAAGTATCCGGATATGAAGAGACCATATTCAGCACCATTGGGAAAACTGGGCAGCTGTGTAACAATCGTAGTTTATGTATTCATGCTGATTTTTGCTGATACGACAGCATTGTTGACATCAGGTGTCATAACTGTCATTTGTATTATTTTCTACTTCCTCTACTCCAGCAAAAAGGAATACGTCCTTCCTACAATCGAGGAAGAGATCGGCGTGATCGAAGAACCATCAGCTGAAGTAAAGACGAAGATGGACAAGCAATATCAGGTATGGAAAATTGTAACAGTCGTTGTAACAGTCGTTGCACTGGGAATTTATCTGATTCCTATGGTAATGTAAAAAATGAATCTGTTAGATGGATGTATTTGTTAGTTGGATTGTGTTAGTAGGAATGTAACTACAATTAAGCGCATTTGTATCATAAAAATTGCATACAGTTAAGTGGTATTACATAATAAGAGTGGAAAAAGAAAAAGTCACTATTAGTTGGAATTGAAACTGATATGATACTTTATAAGTAGAAAGGTGAATAACCAAAATCTACTTAGAGGGAGAGCATATCAAAAGGCAAGCCAATTGATAGTGGCTTTTTTTGCGTTTTCAGGAGCAAATGAGCGCACTGACAGAAGCAAGAGCGGACCGCATAGGAGAAAAGAAAGCGGCGTAAGGATATACAAGATAGTTCTAATTAAAATAGTTCTATTTGTCAGGTTGGTATTCTTGTAAAGAGAGCTTTGGTAAAAATAAATCTTTTTGTCAAATATTTGCAGGAATACCCAGAAAATAGTACTATGATAGAGAAATACATTTCAAAAATTATGGGTGGTAAAACAAAATATTGTAAAAGAATAGGAGAGGTTTGTATGAGTGAGCAGGTAGAATATTTTCCGGATGGAACACAGGTAGATCAGTGGTTCTTCGATACGAAAGTACCGGCATTAGAGGAGCTTGGAACACCTTATTTGTTAACAAAGTATGGAATTATGGATGATGGAAAAATACATACACAAGAAATTCAGAAGTTAATTGATACTGCTGCAGAAAATGGAGGTGGGGTCCTGATCGTGCCGGCGGGGACCTATCTGACCGGTTCCATTTTCTTTAAACAGGGCGTCAATCTTTATGTCTCTGAGGGCGGAACTTTAAAAGGAAGTGATGACGTCTCTGATTACCAGATCAGGGAAACAAGAATTGAGGGTGAAACATGTCTGTATTATACGGCACTGATCAATGCCGATGGAATTGATGGATTTACTATGTGCGGTCCAGGAACCATTGATGGGAATGGATTGAAATCGTGGAAAGCCTTCTGGATGCGTCGTACATGGAATCCGAACTGTACGAATAAGGATGAACAGAGGCCACGTCTTGTCTATATATCAAATTGTTCCAATGTACTGGTTGCCGATCTGCATTTACAGAATTCTCATTTTTGGACAAATCATATTTATAAGAGTAATCATATAAAATATTTGAATTGCAGGATCTTCTCCCCAGCAGCACCGGTCAAGGCCCCAAGTACGGATGCAATTGATATTGATGTCTGCACTGATTTTCTGGTAAAGAACTGTTATCTGGAAGTCAATGATGACTCCGTTGTGTTAAAGGGAGGAAAAGGCCCATGGGCAGATGAGGCACCGGAAAATGGGTCAAATGAGCGAATCATAGTAGAAGATTGTACATATGGATTCTGTCATGGCTGTCTGACCTGTGGATCAGAGTCAGTACACAACAAAAATATCATTGTCAGAAGAATCAAAGTCCTGGCTGGTAGCAATCTGTTGTGGCTGAAAATGCGGTCGGACACACCACAACATTACGAATATATTACGGTCGAGGAAATTGCTGGAAAGATTAAGAATTTTATCACCATTAGACCGTGGTCACAGTTTTATGATCTGAAGGGTAGGAAAGATCTTCCGGTATCCCATGCAGATCATGTTATGATGAAGAACTGTACCTGTGAATGTGAGACGTATTTTAATGTGGAAGCAAATGAAGAACAGTATCAGCTGTCTGATTTTACTTTTAAAGACCTGAAGATTCAGACGAAGGAAAAGGGCGCTGGCTATGAGGGGATTCAGAGGATGAACGTTGAAAATGTGATGGTGACAGAAAAAGAATAGGAATTAACGTATCAATTGGAAACCATATGATTCCAGATATGAGGTTATATTTATGATGAGGCTACTTTTTGTAGTCTCATTTTTTTATTATTTAGGGGAGAACGTACTTAACCAATGCTATAAATACAGGGGCAGTGGGAGACATGAAATAGGATCAAGATGAGTGAAGAACGGCTTTTTATCTCGCTTATGTGGCATAATACCTACTTTTAAGTATAGCTGGTGAATAACTCCTATTTGACAAGAACCGACATACTTTTCATAGAACTTAGTAATATAATATCAGTTAAGGTTTGGGGATCATGGATAAACAGAACGATGAGCAATATATGGGAAGGAGATTTGTAAGGGGCAAAATGAGTCGAGAGTATTTTGAGAGTCAGATCAATGATAAAAAGCAACAGATTTCAGAGCATTATGATACGATTGAGCAGTTAAAAGATTTATTAGGGCGACAGAACGATGAGCTTGACTGGTTCAGAGAGAAAAAATCGGAAGCAGAATCAGATATTCATATCAGGCAAACGGCATTAGATCATTTGGTTGATCTGCAGCAGAATAATACAGTTGCAGATAAATATCATGGGCTAATGTCAGAAGCAGTTAATAATGATAGTAACAATGCATTATATAGTACATTTGAAGATATGATCGGGACAATGGAAATGAAAATAGAAGAAACAGGAGAGAGTATAAACGACGAGTATCAGATGATTCAGAAGTTAGAGGATGAGATTGATGAATTGATATACCAAATAAGTCTGTTGGATGAGGAAGGATAGGAGGATATGTTATGGCAGGGTTTATAATATCAGATCCAGAATATGTAGATTATACGGGGAATTATATAGAATGCGCAGAAAAAATTAAATCAGCGTTAGAAAGCTATTCTAAGATAATTGATGCCTGTATTGAGAATAAGTCAGTATCAGGTAAAGCAGCAGAGGCATTGCATAATTTTAATACGTGTCTTGGTGAGTCGGTTACAGATCAACTGAGGCAGATTATGAGCATGCATACACGGCAGATGAAAGATTTTATTGATGATATTGATGTAGCTGATGAAGATCTATACTAATTAAGGGGGCAGCATAATGTTAATACAATTGCAACATGCATCCATTTTGACTTATATAAAAAGGTTAGAAGATGTAAAAAAAGAGTTGGAGGATAATGAAACATCAATTCATAATCTACCGTTTGGCAGTAATTATACGACAGTAAGTACAGGAGAGACAGCGGATAATTTAGCAGAATTGAATGGCGGTTTGATCGATGTATCGAATGAAATGATTCGTATTATTCAGGGAACGATTAATTATCTACAGGGATTGGACAGAGAGTTTACGGATCTAGATAACATTTTGAATCATCATATAAGTAATGATATTGGAGTGAAATAGGTATGGCGAGATGTATAAAGCGAGATTTTACAGAGGAAACGGAAAGTGAAATTATAAAATATGCCAACGAAAGTGGGACTGGAGTGAGTGACTGGTTCGGAGATCGTTGGTTGGATATTGTAGATTTATTTGGAGAAGACGAATTAAATGATGATATGAGCAATGTAAATTCATATCATCAGGCATTGGTGGATCGCGAAAACCTGGCGGGTAAGTTAGAAGATATTTTTATTAACGTAGATAATATAAATAAATTCTATGCGAATGATTTTCAAACAAATAATAATTATTTAACAGATTATTGTAATATACTCAAAAAATTTGCAGATAGTATTAATCAGATCGATTTTATGAATAATTTTGACTCTGCAGAACTTATGGCCAGTATTGAATCAGAACAAGATTCACTGAAATATCTAATGTGGGAGAGAATTGTAAATAAAAAGACAGATGATATTACGACGGAAGAGTACGAAATACTGGCAGTTCTTCTTATGACGGCAAACGATCCATATATTATTAATAAAATTCTAAATGCCTGTTACTCGCCAGCAGGTGTAAAAAGTCAAAATGTTGGTGGTATTACAACCACTAAGGTTATAAATAAAAGTAATGGTAAGTTAGAGAAAATATCAGAGCAAATGCAGTACCTCACAATGCTGAAAGTACAATATGGGCAAGAATATCTGACGGATATTCCGAATGTTATGAAATATAACGAAGAATTATATAAAGATATGCAAAGAACAGCAATGATTAAATCTATTTGTAATAGAAATCCTGTAATACCTGTTATTTCTGAGGTTAGTTCGTATAATGAGAAAATTCCAGCAAAAATGATCACGCCTGAAAAACTATTTAATGTAGAATATGTCGATTCACAATTATCAGTTAGTTATTACGAGACAGAAACAATTCAGCCGATTAATGATGCGAATCATGTGGTTCAAACTACAGATTTTCCAAGCGGTGGAAGTGATACAGATATATTAAATGATAGCAGGGCAGAAAGTTATATTAGTCAGTGCTTAGATGTCCCTGATAATGCATATTCAGAAGGAATTAAATCTCAGATTCAGAGTCAGATTTGGAATAAGGTGATAGGTATTGCTGAAAATGAGGTAGAATCAATCAGTAAAGCAGAAGTAGTAATGGATACTGTTAATGCGATACAGGATGGAATGGAAGCCCAGCATCAAATGGCCAGTGTAGAAGAAATGAATGATATTGGAAATGTGGCATCTACATTTAATCTCATTTGTGTGGCTACCAAAGTTAGTACGGATAAGCAGGGGGATGAATATGAATTTGTTCTTTATCCTACTACGGTTGTTGAGGGTGAGCAGAAGACCACCGAGGAGTTGTTTAGTAATTTCTATAATAATATATGCGAGGATAAATATTTAAATTATAGGAACTACTTATTTGAAAAAGGATATGATATTCACGAGTTGAATAATTTGGGAAGCTTATTAAATGATACGCAGAGTGTAGCAAAAATATTAAATATACTTTCTGAGTACAATAATAAAATTAATTCATCTAATTCATTAATAATAGAACTTATCGAGTCAAGGGAGCAAAAATGAAAAATAAATTAAAACTTTTCAAAGTGTTCGTTATACTAATTTATTGTATAAGCTTTACAGCATGTAGTAGTAATAAAACTTATACAAAAAAACAGGTGATATCATATTTAAATAAAGTTTATGGAAAGGATAACTATACAATTAATAGCAAGACATCTGAGGATGACCAGACTTATGTGTATGAGATATCATACGATGATGTCATATTTACAGTGAAGAGTTATGTAGACAATGGTCAAAAAAGTGTAGAGGATACGTATTGTAAATCCAAGTCTAAACAGTATTTTTCCACGAATGATTATGAAAGTATAGTTGAAAACTATCTTAGTGAAAGTATGAATATTGTATATTATCATCCAGAAGATCCAATGAATACAGTATTAAGTGCTATTTTAATAAATGATGGTACTGATTTGGAGAAGGTTGCAGATTTCATTTGTCAGATTGATTCAGATATGTCATATCAATATAATTACGATTATAGCATGAAATATGACTTTAATAATTCGCCAGGGTTCATTTCTATTATAAAAAAGAAGGATATCAGTACAACTGATCCTGAATATAATAGTAAAACAGTCAGTTTGAGATTTTCTTATAATGATGATTCTAGGTTGACCAAAGAGAATGTATTGGAGCAACTGCAGGCTGAATTTGGAACAGAGTAAGAATAAAAAACATTTGTAAGCCATTAAGTAAAAAATGCATTAGGAGTAGGCATGAAACGTAAATTGTATGTAAGTTCAATAAATTATATTCGGTATTTGTCAGTTATAATGCTCGTGTGTTTGCTTGGAATTTTAGTTACGGGGTGTAGCACGGAAAGTAAAAACTATACACAAAAAGAAGTAACGTCCTACCTAAATGAAGTCTATGGGAAAGATGCCTACATAATAAATAACAAGACATCGGAAGATGATCAGACCGATATTTATGAAATCGCTTATGATAATGTCATATTTACAGTGAAGAGTTATGTCTCAAATGGAGAAAAAAGTATAGAGGATACGTACTGTAAAGCAAAATCACAACAGTTTTTTTCTATGCATGGTTATAATGGAATAGTTGAAAAATATCTAAAACAAAATATTCATATTTTATTTTATAGTCCTGATGAGCCAGAGGCTTGGCTATTACAAGTAATCTTTGTAAATGAAGATACAAATTTAGAAGAACTGGCTGATTGCATTTGTCAATTGGATACAGATTTATCATTAGAATATAATAATGCATATAGTGTAGTTTATGATGTATGTAATAATTCTGGATTTATTTCTATTGTCAGAAAGAAAGATATTAATAACACAGATGCAGAATATGGCGTAAAAGAGGTAAGTTTAAAGTTTTCATTCGATAACAATTCAAGATTGACTAAAGATTATGTATTATCGCAATTACAGGCCGAATTTGGAACAGAGTGAGAATGCAACTAAGAAGGGGTAAATATTATTTAAGAATACTCAGTAGGAGTAGACATGAAACGTAAATTGTATGTAAGTTCAATAAGCTATACGAGATATTTAGCAGGTATAATGCTGATGTGTTTGCTTGGAATTTTAGTTACGGGTTGTAGCGTGGAAAGTAAAAATTATACACAAAAAGAAGTAACGTCCTACTTAAATGAAGTCTATGGGAAAGATGCCTACACAATAAATAGCAAGACATCGGAAGATGAAGTGACTGATGTGTATGAAATCTCTTATGATAACGTTACATTTACAGTAAAAAGCTATGTAGAAAATGGAGAAAAAAGTATAGAGGATACGTACTGTAGAGCAAAATCTAAACAGTATTTTTCTACACATAACTATGATAGTATTGTTAAAAATTATCTAGATAAGCAAATAAATATTATTTTTCACTATCCAGATGATCCGGGATCGATGTTATTACAGGAGATTTTAGTAAATAAAGATACTGATTTGGAAGAACTGGCAGAGTTCATTTGTCAATTGGATACGGATTTATCTTTCAAGTATAATAATTCTTATAGCACTAAATTTGATTTTTGTAATGATCCAGGTTTTATTTCTGTTGTTAAAAAGAAAGACATTAGTACAACAGATGGAGAATATGGGGAAAAAGTAGTAAGTATGGAGTTTTCATATAATGATGATTCCAGATTGACTAAAGATTATGTATTATCGCAATTACAGGCCGAATTTGGAACAGGGTGAGAATGCAAACCTGTTACGGGTTGCAGCACAGATGTGACTCAAAGCATAGATTTTTGTTTCCTAAATTGTAGAGGTGTTATCAGATATTTTTTCTTAAATACGCTACAGAAATAATAATCACTGTTGAAACCTGTTTTATATGCGATATCTGTAATGGACAAATCCGTTTTATAAAGTAAGACTTTAGCATGTTCCAACTGAATATGTGTTAAATAAGTACCAAAAGATACGCCAACATGTTTTTTGAATATGCAAGAAAAATAATTCTGTGAGTATCCAATGTAGTTGGATACTTCAAGTAATGATGGGGAATTAGAGTAATTATTTTCTATATAACGCATTGCTAAATCAATCTGTGAGGAATCCCGGGTATTAGGTTTCCTTGTCTTATTATCTGAAATTTCGTGTTCCATTATATCAATAATAAGTAAAGTAAGTTTACTTTGTAGTTTTGCATTTGTGAAAGGGCCTTGGTGGTCATAATCATTTAATAAATCAACAAAGCATTGAAATATAGTTTCTTGAAATTCTTTTGGAAATTGATGGGTACGTTTATTGTAGAAATTATAAAAGTTGGAGCACCCAATGGCTTTCATAATGTTTTTACCGATTGTGAGAGAATATTTAATCAAGATTCCTTCATAGGTTGTTTCAGATAATGGAAATGTTTGATGATACATATTTAAAGGAGATGTTCCGACATAGCCTGGATGCATTTCAAACTCGTCATTTGGGGTAATGATTTTTCGATCACCACTAATCGTGTACCCAATTACGTAATGGTCCTTAACTGCCATCATAGCAGGCATATATGAATTACGTGGATATTTTTTTCTATAAATTTCAAATTCATCTTCAAATTTCATAGGTCTTGGCATTATATTTCCTCGAACATCGTATTTTTTTAATATTTTTATCCATATTATATCATTAAATTAAAAAAAATAGAGTGATATTTATGTCAGAATAAGAAAAGATTAAATTTTACATCAGGGGGAATAAAATATGTTCAGAAAAAAAGTAAATGCAGTTTTGGAATCAAAGTCAATAATAGAAGAAAATGAGGCTTCAATGGTGAATTATGGTGGTACGTATTCAATTTTTGCGGCTGCTGAGAAAAGCGAAAGTTTTATGAAGAAGGAGAAAAGGTATGTGTTCGTATTTCGCATACATGAGAAAAAGAAAGAGTTACTGGTTGATGAACAGACATATAATAAGTATACAGAAGGGGAAGCTGGAGTACTGGAGTATGATGGCAGTCAAATGATTCAATTCACAGTGAATAATGGAATTGACTGAAAAATGAATACTCCAGCTAAAAATTATAAGGAACAGATTTCCAACTCCAGTGTAAGTTTCAGAAATCTAAGATATGTCTTCAACTTTATGTATATGATATCTGTATCTAAATCCAGAAATAATGAGATTGGCTAACCAGCCACAAGGAACGGCATACCAAACTATTTGAATACCGTATTTTGGTGCAAAAATCATAGCAATACTGACTCTGATAAAAAGGTTGACCATAGAGGCAATAGTAAATACCTTCATATCTCCGCAGCCACGTAATACCCCATCAATTGCCATTTTTAATCCTAGTAGTACAAAGAAAATACCCATAAATTTAAGATAGTTACGTCCAGTGCTAATGGAGAGATTACTACCATTGTTACCAAGAAAAAGCATTATGATCTGTCGATTATAGGCCTCGAGGATAACGAAGATAAGCACAGCGGAAGCAACAATGATCGAAATAGCGGCATGGAGTCCCTGCAGAACTCTTTGACGTTTTTTTGCACCAATATTTTGTGCAGTATATAAGGAAATAGAGTTACCAATTCCACTCATTGGTACAACACAAAGCGATTCTATTCGCATTGCCGCAGAAAAACCAGCTAACGTTTCAGAGCCGAAGCTGTTTACAACTGATTGTACCATCATCATTCCGATGGACACAGTAGATTGCTGCAAAATTGATGGTAATGCGACTCGAATCATGGAGCTAGCCTCTTTTTGATTAAAAAGACTAGAATGTTCATTACATAATGAATGTAATATTTTCAGAAATACAGCAAGTGATAAAAGCATAGAAATACCTTGAGCAATGACAGTTGCCCATGCGACACCGGCGACGCCCATATGATATTTATTAACTAAAAGAATATCCAGAATAGTGTTAAAAAGAGAGGAGAAAATTAAAAATCCGAGAGGAAAACGTGATTTTCCAAGGGCATTGAACATTGATGAAATAACATTATACATGAATAAGAAAGGGAGACCAATAAAATATATTTTTAGATAGAGTACGGCCATAGTAAATGCAGATTCTGGAGTTCCTAAAAATCGTAGGATCGCTGCACTGAAAAAGAATCCAAATACAGCTAATAGGATACTAAGTATTCCGAAAATGATCATAGCGGTATAAATGGCCAGTTTCATTTTGTTATATTCCTTTGCACCAAAGTGATGGCTTACGATGACTGAAGCGCCTACACTTCCGCCGACGGCGACACAAACAAATATATTAGTAAGGGCATAGGATGCACCTACAGCGGCAAGAGCAGTTTCTCCAACAAATCGTCCGACAATAGCAGAATCAACAATTGTATACAGTTGTTGGAAGAGATTACCAATAATTATAGGAAAAGAAAAAATGAGAAGTGCATAAAAAGGTTTCTTGTTGATAAGATAATCATTGTTCATAGCCTTGCTCCTTCAGGAGTATTGCATCTCTTTGCTTGCAGTCCTTAATGTATTCACAGATACAATTCATATCTGAAGTTTTTTCCTCGTAGTTAGAGAAAAAGGTATCTAAATATTTTAGTGCATGTTGAATTTTTTCTAGTTCCAAGTGATAATGCATCTGATAGCCTATTTTCGTTCCACATACAATCTGATTATCTTTTAATAATTTCATTCGCTGAGATACTGCAGAATCACTGACTTGTAGTTTCCTGGCTAATGCTTTTATACAGTAGGAGTGTTCTTCAAGAAGTTTAATTATACGAAAAGTTGTTGGGTCTGTTATGAAGTGTAATATTTGTAGTTCCTTTTGTGTATCCATTAATTCCTCCGTAAATATGTAATCTTTTTTGATAAGACTACTTTTTATATGCTTGATTAAGATGAAACTTAATTAAGCGATATCTTAATTATAGCACTTAATTCAAAGAAAGCAATTATGAAATAGTATAGATGTTGCACAGCTTGGAATCGATATGCAAGCTTGTTAAGAATGTGAATGATTCTTTAGAGTATCAATAAATGTTTTAATAATAGTCCATATATTTAATAATAGTCCATGTATTTATTAAATAAAGAATGATATACTGGTTAAAGGTTAGTTATTACTAACCAAAGTAAGTAATGTAGAAAGGCAAGGATAATGAATAAGTGAATGAATTTAAGAAACTAAAAAATTCAGGTACATACTATGCTTTTTTGGTATCTACAATGGTGATCGTGCTGATTGTGTCGCTGATTATGGCAGTATCATTAGGGGCAGTCAAAATATCTTTTATCGATACATACAAGGTTATTTTTGGTAAAATTCTTCATAACGAGAAGCTTTATGTAGATATGCCTAAATCAATGACAGCTATTATCTGGAATATGCGAATGCCACGTGTTCTGCTGGGGATGGTCGCTGGTGCAGGACTTGCACTTTGTGGATGTGTAATGCAGGCAACTGTTAATAATCCGATATCAGAACCTTATATTTTAGGCGTTTCATCTGGAGCAACATTTGGAGCAACATTATTGATCGTTTTACAGCTTAGTTCATTTGTCTCAGTTGGGGCATTTATGGGCGCATTGTTAGCGACGGTTATGGTTCTGGTAATTGCAGCAAGACAGGGGAAGATGACGACAACAAAATTAATTCTTGCTGGAACAGTAGTAAATGCGTTATTCTCTGCATTTTCTAATTTCGTTATTTCGGTCGGCGCAAATGCAGATAGTGTTATGACTATAAAATTCTGGACAATGGGATCGCTTGCAAATGCAAGCTGGAGCATGTTGGGATTACCATTTATTGTAGTGCTGGCTGCTTGTATATTTTTTATGACACAATATCGTATTTTGAACACAATGATGTTGGGAGATGAGGCAGCAGTGACATTAGGTATTAACTTGAATAGGTATCGAAAAGTTTATATGGTCGTAATTGCAGTACTTACAGGAGTGCTTGTATCAGGATGTGGAATCATAGGTTTTGTTGGTCTGATTATTCCCCATATTTCTCGGGCGATTGTTGGAACGAACCATAAAAGATTGTTATTGATGGTTACACTATTAGGTGCACTTTTTCTGATCTGGGCAGATGTATTAGCCAGAATTTTAATAAAGAATGCAGAACTGCCAATTGGTATTTTCACTGCACTCGTAGGAGCACCACTTTTTATATACATTGTTGCAAAAAGGAATTATGGAAAGGATTGATCATGAATCTTAGAACAGAAGATGTACAGCTAAGTATAAGCAAAAAAAGAATACTGAATGGAATTAGCATTGATCTGAATAATCATGAATTCCATACAATTCTTGGACCAAATGGCTGCGGAAAATCAACATTTTTAAAAACGATTTATCGAATTCTGCAACCGGATAAGGGGCTGATCTATCTGGATGGGAAACTGCAAAAGGAAATAAGTGTTAGGGAAAATGCGAAGCAGATGGCTGTAGTTGCGCAGTTCAATAATATGAATTTTGACTGTAATGTGTTAGATGTTGTAATGCTTGGACGTACACCGCATCTTAAAATGATGGAGCAGGAGCATCCAAGAGATTATGAAATCGTGTATGAGGCGCTGAAACAGGTCGGTATGTTAGACAGGAAAGATCAAATGTATTCATCATTATCCGGGGGAGAAAAACAAAGAGTCGTTCTGGCAAGGGCAATTGCACAGCAACCGTCTCTTCTATTATTGGATGAGCCAACGAATCACCTGGATATCAAATACCAGTTGGAAATATTAAAAATAGTAAAAGACCTGAATATTAATGTAATGGCGGTCCTCCACGATATTCAGCTCGCCTGCAAGTATTCAGACTACATTTATATGATGAAGGATGGAAATATTCGATTTGCTGGAAAGCCAGCAGAGGTTATAACACCACAAACGATGAAGGAAATCTACGATGTTGACTGCAAAGTGATTTCAAGTGATTTAAATCAGATATTAATTCAATATATGTAGAAAAATATAGAGATACAATACTAAATTATGAAAAAAAATAATGATACATCAAAGGAGAAATACAATGAAAAGAACAGTAAAAAAAGTAATGACAATTGCATTAACAATGGTATGTGCAACATCACTTTATGCATGTGGAAGCACAAGCACAAAAACAGAGAGCAGTACAATAGTGGCTTCAGTGGCCAGTGAGACACAATATCCAGTGACAATAAATACATATGATGCAAATGGCGATCAGATCACACAGACATTTGAAAAAGCACCTGAAAGAATTGTAACAAATAATTTATCTGCGACAGAGACATTGATCGAACTTGGTCTACAGGATAAAATCGTTGGTATGATGACACCAGATAATGAGGTTACATCATCCTATCAATCATCAATTGAGCAAATTACAAAATTAGGTGATAAAAAGTCTATATCAAAAGAAGTAGTGTTATCAGCAACGCCAGATATTATAGTTGGAAGAGCAGCAATGTTCTCTGAAAATTCATTAGGAACTTATTTATCATGGAATGAAAATGAAATAAATGTATATGCACAGGGAGCAAGTATTTCGGCGTCTACTGTAAGTCTTTCAAGTGTTATTGAAGATGTGAAAAATCTTGGTGTTATTTTTAACGTACAGGATAAGGCAAATGCATATGCTGATGAACTTCAGGAAAAATTAGACAAAGTAGTAGCAGAGACATCCACTACCGCAGAACTAAAAAATGCATTGGTTATGTGTGCATATGATGGAAATACATTTGGTGCATATAAATCAGCACTGCAGGAACAGATGCTGAATACATTGGGCTATACAAATAAGGCAACAGGCACATCCGGACTTTCCTTGGAGAATTTAATAACGATGGATCCCGAAGTAATTGTCTATGTTACAAGTGATCGAAATGCTAAGAATGATGCTACAGCAGTAGAAGATCTCTATAATCAGGAATCTCTGGCAGATGTTCCTGCAATTAAGAACAAGAAGATTATAACAATAGGCTATGATGAATTTATGGATTATGGACCAGCTGTGTTTGATGCTTTAACGACATTATCAGATGCATTAAAATAAATATAGGTGAAAGAGGACAGGATGATACAAGAGATTTGCTCAGGATATTGTATTAATGTAGTATTACCAAGAGAGTATGAGCAGGACAAAAGATATCCCGCATTATTTCTAAATGATGGCGACAAAATGGCAGCGTGGAATTTTGAAGATACTGGATGCATTGTATTTGGAATCGTCCCTAAGGACAGACTGACGGAATATACACCATGGAAAGCTAATGCAATTAGAAAAAATGCGAAGAATTTTGGCGGAGAATGTGAAGGATATCTACAGGCTGTCAAGGAGATCGTAAATGCTATGGAAGAAAAATATCGGATTTTTTCGGATAAGATTATCTTTGGTGGCTTTTCGCTGGGAGGATTGGCTGCGGTATATAGTTTGTATCGAACAGAACGCTTCAGCTATGTATTCTCCATATGTGGATCCTTTTGGTTCCCAGACTTTTGTAAATTTATAGAAACCGAGAAATTATTAAATAAAAATGCACATTTATTTATGTTAAATGGTTACAAAGAAGGTAGTAATCATCAGAATATATTAGAAAATGCACCGCAGAATGCACAGTCTGTACATGCCATTCTAGCATCACAAATCAGGAAAAGCGTCTCTGTTTTTGATGAGTATGGTCATCATGAGGCGATGGAAAATAGAGTGAATAAGGTGAAAATATGGTTAAAGTCTGCACTTAATGACCCCGTTATGAAATAAAATCTGCAAAAAAGCCCCGGTACTTTTCGTATGAAATACATTGGAAAGGACTGGGGCTTTTTAGAGTAGAACCAGATCGGTTAAGAAGCTGGACAGATATTTTAGATGTTCAGTTTAAATGTTTACATGTACTTGGTGGAAACCCCATTCTTTTTTTGAAAATACGGCTGAAATAAAGGGCATCATGATAGCCGATCTCTTTTGCGACCTCTTCAATTGTAAGGGAGGTATCATTTAAGAGTTCAATCGCCTTTTTAATTCTGTAATCGATTAAATAATTGATAGGGCGTATACTGAGATGCTTTTGGAAAAGGTAACTGATTCTTGATGGAGTTTCACCGGCATAGTCAGCAAGTTCCTGTAGGGTAACAGGGTGCTGATAGTGCAGATGAATATAATCGATCGTATTTTTTATTAAATCAGTTTCAGAGCGTATGTCAACAGGCAGAATTTTTGAAAAAAGTAATTCAAAGAATTTATCTGTATAGGAGTCAATTAGATACTCATTTTTAACTGAGGGATGACTGCTGAGTTTCAGAATGCAGTTAAGAATACTGATTAGTTTATCCGGGTGTTCGACATCTACTGAAAATAAAGCGTCACAATCGGCATTATAGTAAAGATTAATGTATTCAAAGTCATGCTGAGCAGATGCGCGAATGGTTAAAAGTTTATGGGGACAGCCGTGAAGAATAATCCCTTTTTTTATGTGATATGTTTGTTCATCAAATTCAAATATTCCAGTACCGGAGACAGGGATTATTATAGCGCATCTAGAGGTGGGGTAGGACCTGGTAGTGCCTGCCTTAATTGTAAATCTTGAAAAGCCTACAATATTCATCTGACCAGAATTATAAATATATGCTATTTTTGAAAGATTAATAAATTCGTTGGTTTCCTTGATCATACAGCTTTCCTTTCTTCATTTTGATTAGCTGTGTCTATGTAGTCGAAACAGATGATATTATTATATAGTTAGAAATGACTAACATCAACTATTATTTTAATTATACTAAAAATATCTATTAGTATAAGCAACCGTTATCTATGAAACTTGTGCTATGAAGTCGGCCTTAAATGCTTGTTATGTACCTTAATACCTATTTTTGAACATTTCTGGTCAATAACTCCTATTTGACTAGAATCGACATTTTTCTCATAGAACTTCGTTATATAATACCAGTTAGGAATACACAGTAGGAGTAGGCTTGAAATGTAAAATAGAAATAAGTTCTATAACGAATATGAGATATTTATTAGTCATAACGCGCATGTGTTTGCCAAAACAAGTACAACGCTAAATGTTTATTCCTGTTTACAGTAGTAAAATAGTGATTTTATTGTTTATTGTTTAATAGGAATTGATATATAGTACATAGAATAATAGTAAATGGAGGGGCTTATGTGGTGTCAAAAATGTGGAACTCAGATCTCGGATCAAAATAATTTTTGTCCGAAATGTGGAGCGAAGGTTACTAAAGTAAATCAATTTAGGGATAATCAGAATGATCAGCAATATAACGATAACGGACAGATGTATCAACAGGGCAGTCAGCAGATGAATCAGGGAGTAAATGACCGATACGATATCAGACAGCCATATTATAATCCTGGGATGGAACAACAGGTACAGATTCAGTCAGATGATCGCGAACAAAGAAAACAGTATTTTAAATCAAAGGAGTGCTCGCTGGAAAAAGGGTTCATCATAACAGCAGCAGTGTTACTGTACATATCAGCAACGGTCACTTTTTTTATAGCATTATTGAGCAGTGCGCTTATGTTGGTCGATGCGGTTATTTTAGTTACCGTAGCAACGCTCTTGCTGGTATTAAAAAGCAGGGTGGTATCCATAGTGTGTGGTGCCTATTCGCTGATTAATGTGATAGCCATGGCGTATATGTATCATACATTTGGAGGATGGCTGATCTTACTGGCTGCTATTTTTGCAAATCTAGGAACATTTATGATTCATAGTAAATGGAATAGTTACAAAACTGGTAGAGAAAACAGGATGTCACAATTTTATTAATACATTTCTAAATGCAAAAGAAATATAGGAAAGCAGATAAATGCTCTTTTTTTGTAACATTAAATAATAAAAATTAAAAAGCGTATGCACTTTACAGAGGTCTTCTTCATGAAATTGCGGTAGTTTTAACAGTGATGTTATGACAGGACCGAAGTTCTGGAACAGGAAGGACAGATGTGAAGGCATACGCTTTTTTATTCCATAGGAAAGTGCATTTTATAGAATATAATGTTCTGTGTATTGATGCGTAAAGCATGGTAGGAAAGTTGAACTCATATAGTAAATGGAATCATGAGAGTGTGTTGCGCACATTTTCTTTTTCATGGCTTTCAACATTTTTTGTAACAATGATCAATCATGACATTTTCATCCTGATCAGTAGTGACTGAACGGGATATTACATGAGGAAAATGTGCAGCATAGTGAGCAGCTACAAAGGCTTCCAGTTCGGCATCCAGTTCTTTTGCATTACATATATTGTTGCGATAGACAGCCATAATAATAAAGGTATTAGGATTTACGTAGGAACGATAAATGTCTGCGCCGCAGTGATAACCAGGATATTTTTCGTTCAGAATTCGGGTCAGGTTCGTCTCGAATCTGATATAGGCGTCTGCGCAGCCATCAGCGACAGTGACTGAGATGATTTCTGTTCCAAATGTGTTATTTTGATACATGCGTGGTACCTCCTTTTTAATATCATATGCCGGATTACAAAAGAAAGGTACATTTGTTGAAAAGGAACCTGATTTAAGGTCTTAGAATGAGGGGAAAATATGACAAGAAAGATTAGGATGAATAGGAAGAAAATAATTCTGCTAGTAGTTTTTGCATTGTTTATGTTGGTGTTCGGAACTGTTATTTTTACGTATTGTTCTGATAGATATGAAAAAAAGAAATATCAGAAAGAACAGATCGCCAAAGTGCAGAACTGGTTTACTGTGGTGAATAATGAGTCAGGAAAAAATAAACTTCTGAATGTCTATGTTGATGATGAAGAAAAGTATGTACAGCTTGAATATAAACTGAGTGGGAAATTAGAAAATGCAATGGAAGAAGTCAGCAGGATGCGAGAAGCCTCGAATCGGTATCTGCAGGAGCATCAGGACGACCCGTTAAGCAAAAATTACGAGATCGGTATTATTTTCCGTGGAAGTTACCGGTATTCTGTAAAGCTTGGGTTATTTAACTACAATATTGATGCAGGAATGAAAGCAGATTTTTCTGAGTTAAATTTTCTGCAGCTGGATATGAGATATCAGGATGATCTCGACTGCAGTATGTTAAAGGGAATAAAAGGGCTTGAACTTGAAAATTGTCCAGAGACCTCCTGTTTGTATGAAATCGAGCAGTTCCAGGATTTATGCTATTTACAGACTGACTACCAACTTTCGCAGGAAGAATGGCAGTGGTGCAGGGAGCACGGTGTTAATTGTCTGTCTCAAATGCAGTCAGAATATCTGGATAATGAGGATTACGACGATTTATATCCGAATCAGGTCAGATAAAAACAGAGGCTGTATAGGAACGGCACCGCACATCTCAGACAGAAGTCGGATGATTCGGATCAGTTCTTATACAGCCTCTTAAAATAGAGATTATCTGAATGTATGATACCGGTTACTTATGATACCAGTTACTATGCGCTGAATGCACGATACCGGTTACTTATGATGTCAGTTACTGCGTCAGCTTATCATTCAGATGATCTTTTTTATATGTATAGTAGAGGAACATTAAAATACTGCACACGATCCAGCCTGCAGGATAAGCAAATGCCACAGGATAAATGTTATCAAAAATGTGTGTAGAAATGGCCAGATAGATTTGCCTGAATATAACAAAGGAGCCAAGCATAATGATCATTGGACCATTCGCATCGCCTGCACCACGTAGGACACCGGCGTGAATCTGATTGAAACAGCAGCACACGTAAAATGGTGACATGAATCGTAAAAAGATTCTGCCGAATGAGAGTACCTGAGAATCTTCAGTAAACATCATAATGGCAGGAGTCGCAGCAATATTCAGCACGATGGATAGAAGAACAGTTACGCTTAATGCAATATACAGCGTCGTTCTGGTGCCACGCTGGGCACGCTTGATATCTTTCGCACCAAGGTTCTGACCGACAAATGTTGTTGCAGCCAGGGAAAGACTCTGCATTGGCAGAATAACAAACTGATCGACTTTGGAATAGGATGTCCAACCAGCCATACAGTAAGAACCAAAGTGGTTGATGTAAGACTGTACGAAAACATTTGAAAATGAGGTGACAGCCATCTGCAGACCAGCAGGAATTCCGACTACACAAACTTTCTTTAAAATGTGCGGGGATAATGCCAGATCTCTTAGTACCAGTTTGTAAATGTCATCAGTACGCATCAAAACCCATAAGACCATTACTGCGGATACGAATTCTGACAAAATAGTGGCATAGGCCACACCCTGTATACCCATATGGAAAACAATAACGAATAGAAGATCGAATACGATATTTATGACAGATGACACACACAGAAAGTATAATGGTCGTCTGGAATCGCCAACGGCTCTTAAAATACCGGAACCCATATTATAGATCATAAGTCCGCCAACACCTGCAAAATAGATGCGCAGATAAGCAGTCGATTCGCTGATTACATCTTCTGGTGTTTTCATAAAATGAATCATGAATGGTACCATCAGAATTCCAATGATCGTAAATGCAACAGCGAGCAGTAGTGTTAATAGGACGGTCGTATGAATTGCTTTATGTAGATTATCTTTGTCTTTTGCACCAAAGTAATGGGAAATTACAACACCTGCACCTGTGGACATGCCCATAAAAAATCCAACCAGTGTATTGATGACCGGACCGGTCGAACCAACAGCGGCCAGCGCCTGACTGCTCACGAACTGTCCAACGACTACACTGTCTACGGTGTTATATAATTGTTGAAAAAAGTTACCAATTAGCAGGGGAATAGAAAATAAAACGATATGTTTCCATATCGACCCTGATGTCATATCTCTTGTATTATGTTTTATTGCCACTATATAATCCTTCCTTTCTATTATTATTCTACTACCATAATCCAAATTTTCAAATAGACAGTTCACAGTGCGAAGTTGCAGGTAGTGATGCAGAATTTTTTTCGATAAGTTGATTGCATGAATATTGGTATTTTATAGTTAAGATGGGAAGAAAAAGGATGTATTACGAATAGGAGAATGCCTCTTTTTTTTGCTTGCTGAAATATGTCACGCTATAGTACGGGAAAAAACGTATTATATGTCATACAAAGTAGAAATGTAAAATATAGTAGAAATTTATGTAAATATTTGACGATGGAAACTGTTTGTTGTTACCAGATACAGGATTTATAATATTGTAGTAACTAATTATATGTATCTGCGAGATAGGAACAACAGACATAAGGGGGCATTTAGCGTGAAAGTTTTGAAAGAAAGAATTTATAAATTTACGGAACCAGAATGATTTGAGGATCAGAAATCAAATATAGCTGGAACGTAGAAATCAAATATTTTTATAGATTGCGTTAAGAGGAAAAGGGGAACGAACAATGAAAATATTGTCAGATATATTGGGACCGGTAATGGCATTTTGCTATCACCTGATCAGTAATTATGGAATCGCAATTATTCTTTTTACACTGATCAGTAAAATTGTACTTTTGCCGATTTCCATCTGGGTTCAGAAAAACTCAATTAAAATGGTGAAAATGCAACCGGCGATCAACAGAATTAAAGCAAAACATTTTGGGGATGCAGATCGGATTGCAGATGAACAGTCAAAATTATATAAAAAAGAGAAATACAATCCTCTCGCATCGCTGATTCCACTGATCGTACAGATCGTGTTACTTCTGGGACTGGTCGATGTGATCTATCATCCTATGAATTATCTGATGGGGATTCCACAGGATGTCATCAATGGAATGAAAGATCTGGCGGTATCGCTTACAGGCGCTAATCCAGAGAGCTCATCCATTCAGCTTGTGATTGTGGACATGATCAAAAACGGAAACCATATCAATGATTTCTTAGGATTACAGAGTCAGTTCGCAGGCACAGATATGTCGCAAGTCATTCAGAGCGTGCAGCAGTTCCATATGAGTTTTTGTGGGTTCAATTTAAGCTGGGTACCGGCTGAAATCGGAGGAATCGATATTCTGGTTCCAATTATAGCAGGCTTTTCAGCGTGGCTCTTATGTGTTTGCCAGAATCGTAGCAATGTTCTGCAGAACGAACAGTCGAAACTTAACAAATATGGCATGATGTTACTTTCAGTAGGACTGTCGCTTTACTTGGGCTGGGGCGTTCCGGCAGGTGTTGCTATTTACTGGATGGCAAGCAATATTTTTGCAATTATTCAGTTGTATCTGCTGAACTGGGCAATCAATCCTAAGAAATATGTAGATTATGAGGATCTGGAAAAAAGCAAGGAGGAGCTTACAGCACTGGAGAGTGTTGGAGTGCCTGGAAAGAAAAAGTTATTTCACAGAGATCCGAACAGTCGATTGGAAAAAACAGATTACAAGCGTTTCTTTAAAATTACCAACAAGCATCTGGTATTTTATTCAGAGCGAAGTGGGTTCTACAAATATTTCAGAGGAATTATAGAATATATTCTTACCAATACAAATCTTACAATTCATTATGTGACCAGTGATCCGAAAGACCAGATTTTTGAAATGGCAAGAACGCAGGACAAGATCAAGCCTTATTATATTGGAGACCGAAAATTGATCACGTTGATGATGAAAATGGATGCAGATGTAGTCGTTATGACAATGCCGGATCTGGAGAATTTCCATATTAAACGTAGCTATATCAGAAAAGATATCGAGTATATTTTTATTCCCCATTCCATGGACAGTCTAAATATGACAATGAGAAAAGCATCTATGGATTATTTTGATACCGTGTTCTGCACCGGAAAACATCAAAGGGAAGAAATTGAAAAGACCGAAATAGCTTACGAACTGCCGAAGAAACATCTGCTGGACTGGGGATATTGTCTGCTGGACCAGATGCGTGACGATTACGCAAAGATGGACCAATGTGAGCATGAAAAGAAACAGATTCTGATCGCACCATCCTGGCAGAAGGATAACATTGTAGATAGTTGTCTGGTCGAGTTGCTCGATCATTTAAAGGGACATGGATATCAGGTCACAGTAAGACCACACCCGCAGCATGTCAGACATATGCCGGAAAAGATGGAGCAGCTGAAAGAACAGTATGCATCAGATGATGATATTTGTATTCAGACTGATTTTTCATCGGATAAGACCGTGTTCGAGGCGGATCTGATGATTACGGACTGGTCAGGTATTGCATATGAGTATGCATTTACAACATGCAAGCCAGTCTTATTTATCGATACACCGATGAAGATTATGAATCCAGAGTACACAAAGATTGATACGATTCCTATTAATATCTGGATGAGAGATGAAATTGGTGCAACGGTTAAACCAGATGAAATGGAAAAGGTGGCAGGCGTAGTTGATGATATGCTGGCATCTGCACCGGAATACCAGAAGAAGATCGATGCGTTCGTACATGAATATGTGTATAATGTCGGTAACAGTTCAGAAGTCGGAGCCGATTATATCATTTCAGCGGTACAGAGGCAGATACAAAGCAGAAAAACCAGGGAAGAAAACGCTATACAGGGTAAAAGTGGCAAGAGTGTTACAGAGTAGGATGCAACAGTGCGATCTCGTAGGCTGAAGTAGTACGATCGAGAAGAATGCAGAAGTGCGAACTTGTAGGCTGAAGAAGTGCGATCGATTAAATGCAAATGTGTTACAAAGTAAAATGCAACTATGCTGCAGAGTAGCGTGGCAAAAGTATTAAAGAATAGAATGATAAAAATATAAATATCGTTGGAGGGTAAAAATGAAAAAATTTATAAAAGCAGGTTTTATAACAGTTGAAACAGTACTCTTTGGGGCAGGATTTATTGTGTTATTTAGTGGAATGGCAAGTGCATATCTGGATCCATCGGTCATGACATATGCAATTCAGGCGATCGCCGGCGTAATTATTGCAGTTGGTGCTGCAGTTGGTATTTACTGGAGAAAGGCAAAGAAAAAGATCAATAATAAACTTGGGGTCGATGAGAACAGACATAAGGAAGTAGAATCCGATGATATTCTTGTCAAAACAGATGCAGCAACAAAGGAAAATTAGTTGCAACAGTATTTACGTATTGATCAATTAGGGGGAAGAAACGCAGTATGGAAGAGAATAACCACAGAAAAGTCAGAAGACAGGGGAAGCATCCATTTAAATGGATTTTCAAGAGAGTTGATCTTGTGCTTCCACCGGTACTGTTTTTTATTATAACATTTGGAATTTACATGCCCTGTTCGCTGTTCATCGGGAATTCTACAGAGTTCGTAATTCGTTTTCAGCAGGTGTATCCATTGATTATCAATGTTGTCCTGGTGGCATTTGCAGTGCTGATGGCAGCTGGATTTATTCTGGTGCCAGAGAAGATTGCCCGGATCTATGCAGCGCTTGTTTTTGGTATTACGCTTGGACTTTACATACAGGGAAATTTTATGAATCCTGATTTTGGACAATTAAATGGTTCGGAGATCGACTGGAGCAAATACAACGGGTACAAAATAATTGGCATTCTGGTATGGGCGTTGTGCGTGATCGTGCCGATCGTACTGCTCTTTGTAAAGAAAAGACTTGCCGGTCGTATTATTAAGTGGGGAAGTTATCTGTTTTGTGCAATGCAGGTCGTTGCACTGGTATCGGTGCTGATGACAGCTTCCGGAGCAAAGGCAAAAAAAGGAGACTGCAGTTATGCTTTGCTCAGAAAAGATGAATTTGAATATTCTTCAAATGAGAATATTGTAGTATTTCTGGTCGATACACTGGATAAGGATTATTATGAAGAAATCATTGAATCAGATCCTGCATATGAGGATCAGTTGCAGAATTTTACATATTATGATAACTGTATTACGGGCGCGTCACCAACAGTAGCAGCGATTCCACTGTTCTTTACGGGGAAAATGTACAATGATCTATCGGTAGAATTTAGTGATTATCAGGAGCAGGCATATAAGGAAAATACGCTGTTCAGGGATATGAAGGATAACAATTATAAGGTAAATCTGTTCACAGAGTCTGGTTATGCCAATGGTGCAACGCCAGAGGAAGTCGATAATATGAAAGGGTATGATAAATTTGAAATTACCGATAAGGCCGGTTTTACCAAGTGCCTTTATAAATTCACATCTTTTTATGCGATGCCGATTGTGCTAAAACAGTATTTCTGGTTCTATAGTGAGGATTTTGATCAGTATGTAGGCGTCATAGATCAGGATTATGAGGCAGTTACATTTGATGATGCCAAGTTATATCAGGATTTCAAAGAGCAGGGGATTACCCTGACAGATGATCAGAATGTATTTACATTTTATCATTTAAAAGGATGTCATGAACCATATGATGTGGATGAAAATATGAATCATGTGCCGACAGGCAGTTCTACATTGGAGAAACAGACAAAGGGATGCTTTAAGTTCATCTTTGAATGTATCGATGAAATGAAACAGAACGGAACGTATGATAACAGTACGATTATTATAACGGCAGATCACGGACAGAAGGATGTATATCAGAGTGGGACCGTTCTTGTTAAGAATAGAGGAGAAGAGAAAGAGTACACTACAAATTCAGCGCCTGTAATGTTCAAAAATGTCAGGGCTACAATTGCAAGTCAGTTTCTGGAAGATCATGAATCCTATGGAGAGGCACTTGAAGAAGTGTCGGATGAACCGAGAGAACGGTTACAAACAGTGCATCAGATTGGAAAAGATGTATTTCCTAATGATCCTGAAGTCACAAAACATGATTTTGCCAGATTCGCATTTACCGGAGATTCAAAGGATATGAGCAAAGTAACGGTAATTCCATGGCATGATGCAAGAGAGTAGTGGAGTGAATTGGAACAGATTCATTAGAATAAAATGAGGTAATATAGAGTAAAATACACAAGAGCCTTCAGAATCAGGGATGAACAACTTTCCCAATGATGGAGGCTCTTTCTATTATGCCGATTTCATCAAAGCGGCTGTCAATACTTTCATTGCGATTATCACCAAGTACAAAATACTGCTGATCACCTAGAACGACTGGTTGATCGGCTGTGCCAGGATTCTCAATGGCAGGAAATTCTGCAACATCAGGAAAGACAGAACCATTCACATAGAGTACACCATTTTGAATCATGATCTGATCACCAGGAACTCCGATTACCCGTTTGATGATGGTTGTATTGACCTGTTTGGCATGAATGACCACAATATCGTTAACGTGAATAGAAGGCGTCAGATTGAACTTTTGAATGATAACAGGCTGATGATTGGTAAGGGTCGGACTCATGGATATGCCGGAAACAAAGTAGACCTGAAAGAAAATATGGGAGAAAACAAAGATCAGAATGCCAAGAATCAGAATCCTGATGAGAAATCGTTTACTTTCATTAGGTTTATTTTGAATTGGTCCGTCCGGTAGCGTCCGAGCGTTGTTCTTACAGAAAAATGCCATAGTATACGGTCCTTTTTGCATAATTATTAATAATATAGAAATAGTATAGCACTTCGAGAACGAGAAGAAAACACAGCAGTTGGTCGGAAAAAGTACTATTTATAAAAAATGTCATTTCTGACAGAAAAATGCAAAATAATTGTAACAAAAACGTAATCAAAATAGAATTGACTTTAACACTTTATCCGAATATACTAATCAACGTCAACAGGAGGAATTCACAAAAGGCGATCTAATCAGTGGGACGTCTTTACTAATGAGAAAAAGGTTTTGGGAATTAAATTTTATTGAAATTAAGGGAGAATTGAAAAATGAAAAAAAGAGTGAGTGGATTTTTATTAGCTGCAGTATTAGTTGCTGTCATGATCATGACTTCTATGCCAATGGGAATCAAAGCAGCAGAGGGCAGTGGAAACAATCAGTTAAATGTAATACAGGATTCTGAAGTAAATCTTGCATTAAAAAAAGGCGATACTTATAAAGTACAGTTTTCTATTGCAGACAGCTGTATGGATAATGTAACTTCTGCAGAAGTATATGAAAGTTACAGATCATTTGATGGTCATAATGATGATATTGTACCTTTTGAGGCTGTCGTTTCCCATGATGAGAGCAGTAACAGTTATATGATTACTCTGGAAGGCACGATTGCAGATGAAGCAAATGGTATCTGGTGTATGCTTGGTGTGAAACTGAACAGCGACAGTGATCAGAATAAAGAATTCGATCTGGGAATTAATGAGATGGAACAGTACAGACATTATGTAATTGATGATACCGTAAATGATCAGCTGGTTCTGGAATGTCAACAGCAGAATTTAACAGTTGGAGATCAGTTTCAGTTAAAAGCAGTTGTAATTCCATCCTTTACACAGGCAGACGTAGAGTGGAAAAGTTATGATGAATCCATTGCAACAGTTGATGACAATGGGCTGGTAACTGTAAAAGCAGCAGGTGCAGCTTATATCTATGCTGAATATAAAGGGAATGAATATATGTTCCATGGAATAGTCAAAAATACTGATGGTACAAGTGGAGAGAACAAAAATAAACAGTTATCAAATGAAATCAAAGTTGTATCAAATGCAACCGATGGGAAAGCATTACAGACAGGAGATGATTATGAAGTTGTTATGTCTGTAGCAGATGATGGAATAGAGAATCCGAACTATGCAGAATTAAGTATGGTATATGCGCCGTTCACAGACGAAGATAATCAGTTATATAAATCAGAAGCAACATTTTCATATGATGCAGAAAACCATTGCTATCTGGTCACATTTGCTGGAACAGTGACAGATGATATTGAACTGGGAACCTATAAGATTCAAGGAGTTACATTCGGTAATAAAGATAATGGTAATACTTATTATATAGAAATATTTGATAACAATACGTATGAAGCTACAAAATGTGTAGTAGGCAGTGCCTCAGCTGCTGACGCCAATGAAGCAGGGCAGACACAGAGTACTGATACAGCAGCCGATGAGAGTCAGAATGCAACAATTTCAGTTACAAGTGATATGACAGCAGTGAATGAAACAGCTTCAACAGAACAAGCCGCTGCAGTAGCTGGAAGTAAGAATCCTAAGACAGGAGATCATTTCCCTGTAATCTATGTAGGAATCGCAGGAATCAGTTTCTGTGTGATAGCAGCAGTTGCAGTTATGGAAATCAGAAAGAGAAAAATAAACGAGTAATTGTTGGAATGAACGGGTGTTCACAATCCCTTCTGGATCCGGTGGTAAAAGCCATCTGATACAGAAGGGATTTTTTTTGCATAGAACAGAATAAATCGAATTCGAAATTTGTCAAATTAAGTAGAAAAGATGTGTAAAGAATAAATTACCGGAACTTTACAGTTGCTTTATGGTATTTTACAGGGAAAAAGGCTACTATAAAAATCGTATGAAGGAAGAAAAGCAGCCATACAAATAGCAATACAAATAGTAGTGCAAATAACAATACAAATAGCAGTACAAATAACAATACAAATAGCAGTACAAATAGCAATACAAGTAGTGCAAATAGAAATACAGATAGTAGTACAAATAGCGTTATCAATAGTAATACAAGTAGTAATACAAACAGCAATACAGAAAAGACAACATAGCAGGGAGGAACATGATATGAAATCTGTAAGAGCAAAAATACTTGGACCAATACTGGCACTGGCTGTTCTGGCGTTGGCATCTAGCATGATGGGAGCCGTAAATGCGTATCAGATGGAGAAAAAGGGGGAGGTGATTTCGCAGCATTATCTTGTATCAATTGAAAAAGCAGGTAATATTTCTGAAAATACGAAGACGCTGATGAAATGTGTATACAGTTATTTAATCCTGACAGGACAGAATGAGAAAGAAGATATTGAATCGCAGATAAAACAGGCACAGCGATACATTTATGATAATATGGACGCAATTGGGGACGGATTGGATGGAGATTATCAGGAGGATTTTGAAACTTATAAAAATAACTTTCAGCTCTATATGTTAAAGTTCAATGTCGTACTGAAGCAGGCACAGATGGGAATGCAGGAACAGGCACTACAGGTCGCAAATGAAGACCTAGCACCACTGGAAGCGGCTGTTACAGAAAATCTGGAATATTTAAAAACTGTACAGATGGAAGCAGCAGATCATGAAGTAAGTCAGATGAAAAATGTATATTACCTTGCATTGGAGATTAGTGCGGGATGTCTGATCAGTAGTATTTTGTTCGCAGTTCTTGCGGTGCTGCTCTGTAATTTCAAAGTAATCAGACCACTTAAGAAAGCAAATAAAAAATTGCATGAGATCACAACAGGAATTGAACAGGGAAATGGAAATTTGGCGCTTCGTCTGGAAATCAGAACAAAAGATGAGGTAGGACAGCTATCGGCAGGGGTAAATATATTTATTGAAAGGCTACAGATGATCATGGACCGAATCGTACATGGAACCGAGCATCTGGAAGGGGCAATACATAAGGTCGGAAGTAATGCAGCGGTATCCAATGGAAGTGCACAGGAGGTATCGGCGGCAATGGAGGAATTATCAGCAACAATGGAAGAAGTTGCTGCCACGACCAATGATGTCAATCAGCATACCGACCAGGTAAGCGAAGATGTATCAGCAATAGCGACCAGGACAGTGCAGTTGTATGAATATGCCAGAGAAATGAAAACACGCGCAGATAAGATGGCGGCAGCGGCCAGCCAGAGTAGAGAAGTAACAGGCAGTATGATTCAGAAAATGGCCACAGAAATTCAGAATGCCGTGGAAGAGAGTAAGAGTGTGGAAGAGGTAAATGAGTTATCACAAGAAATTCTAACGATTTCCAGCCAGACCAACCTTCTTGCGTTAAATGCGTCTATTGAAGCGGCAAGAGCTGGTGAGGCAGGGAAAGGATTTGCGGTTGTGGCAGATGAGATCAGACAGCTTGCAGATTCCAGTAGAGATACGGCAAATCGGATTCAGAATATCAATGATACTGTGAACAGAGCGGTAAGTACGCTGACAGATCATTCGAGCCGGATGATACAGTATGTCAAAGAAACAGTACTGACAGAGTATGAGCAGTTCGTGAAAACAGGAAAACAGTACGATGACGATTCCGCCTATGTTCGCAATACGATGGAAGAATTTAAAGACAGGGCAGATGCATTACAGCAGATGATGCAGGTCATTACAGAGTCCATGAACGGGATTAGCACAGCAATGGATGAGGGAGCCGGAGGCGTTAGTTTGTCGGCACAAAATGCATCTGCAGTTGCCCTAAAAATAGCAGAAATCAATGAGCAGATGCAACTTAGTTCTGACACAGTAAGGCAGTTGAAAATGGAGACAACAGTATTTGCGGCTGAAAACTAAGTCCCATATGTTTTGATATGAAATAGAAAAATGATGATACAGATAAAAATAGAAGAACAATCATATAGCTAAAAATAGAAGAGCAATCATGCAGTTAAAAATGGAAGAGCAATCATGCAGATAAAAATAGAAGTGTAATCATGCAGTTAAAAATGGAAGAGTAATCATACAGATAAAAAATGCAGGAACGATAGGTATGTTCCTGCATTACGACTGTTTTCTATAAATGGATAACTACCTGATAAAGTTGGTGCAGGCAGTAGATTCTGTCTGAGGATAAGGAATTCCATTCTTTTTTCCGTCTGCAAAACAGCGCATCATCCAAGTCATATTTCTAGCAAGGTTACGCATTGTCTGCATTCCTTCTTCGTCAAGTGCGGCCTCATCTGCCACAAGTCCGTGTACATTATTCCAGTATGTAGAGCCAGCTACTGGCATTTGGGAGATACCGAAATATTTATTCAGGGCATCCAGAGCAGCAGTCGTTCCACCACGTCTTGCGATTGCCACAGCAGCACCTGGTTTAAACTGAAATGCATCATAGATCTCTCGTTTGCCATTACTGTAAAAGACTCTATCCAGGAATGAAAAAATACGGCCACTTGGATGAGCAAAATAAACTGGGGTAGCAAAGACAAAACCGTCAGCATGTCTGGCTTTTTCTACGAATTCATTGACACCGTCATCAGTAAAAACACATTTTCCTGTTTTTTGACAGACGTTGCATTGTAAGCAGTCAGCCAGCGGTTTACTGCCCAACTGAATGACTTCGGTGTCAACTCCTTCTGCTTGAAAAACAGATATCATTTCATTTACTGCAGCCATAGTTGTGCCATTGACATGACTGCTTCCATTTACAAATAATACTTTCATTTCTTTTTTCTCCTAACTTTGTTTATAGTTATCATACAATAGAGTGCGAGGAAAGTTAAGAACGCACTAATTTGATAGATACTAACAAAAAGGAGAGTGTGAAATCCCCGTTTAGAGATATTTTTTCAGACGGGCAGAACTTTCGAGCAGACTTACTCCAATATGTTTTGTCTCTTCGACCTGAATGCGGTTACTGCGTGTGGCAGCCAGAGTGGATTTGATCCCATCGAGTGCATTTGCGCTTGTATCTGCAATGATATTGATATTCTGCATAATCCCTTCATTGGAAAGCAGGATGGTGTCGACCTTATTTGAAACTTCTGCAACTTTCAGATGTACTTCGTCTACATGCGCAGAGGTATCTTTAAATATACTTTCCGTATTGAAAATGAGAGTGTCCTGCGCTTTATTGGCTGTCTGGAAATCAGCAACTGCATTGACAGAGTGTTCTACCATACGTTGCAGATCCTGAATAATAGCTGAAATTTCAACTACCGAATTAGCAGTCTGAAGGGCAAGTTCACCAACATCTTTTGCAACAACGGCGAATCCTCGTCCGGCTTCACCAGCACGCGCACTTTCGATAGATGCATTTTCAGAAAGATCATCAACGATCGCCATACCATCTCTCATTTTATTTAAAATTGTAATTGAGATCTGCTCCATTTTTTTGGCAGCATTTGAAGTATCATCAATTTCAGACTGAATATTTTCGGTAAGCATAGTCTGTTTTTCGATGCTTTGTGTTGCATCATGGAAACTGGATTCCATCTCTGACATAGTTGTATTCATTGCATCAGTAGACTGTTCCAGCTCGGACACGATCGAGTACATATCATTGGAATAAGTATCGAGCGAATTTCCGATGGAGAGAACTTCATTTAAAATCATATCCTGCTGTTCATGGGAAGTTTTGATTGTATGCAGGGTGCCATTGTTGTATTCTGTAGTCAGACGGTTGGAAAGAGCACATCCCCAACAGATAACAGCCGTTCCGGCAAGCAAAATGGTATAATCAGATACACTTGATTTATCGTTCAGGGAAACGATAATGACAAGCCACAGAACTCTCAAAATATTGATTCCAGTGACAGAGAACGCAATACGACGCATCTGTTTCGGATCAAAGAACATGGTGTACATAAATAATACTGGATACACGTAGATGGATACCATGACACGGGTCGTGGCGAACAGAGTGTAAACATAAAGGATAAAAAACAGGGTAAAACCATATTTTTTAATAAATGGGGTGGTAGAATCACGGTGGTAAAAAATACTCAGGATGACCATAATAATGGCAGCAAGAGCGGAATAACCAATCGTAACGGCAATCGTTTTATGTCCTTTTAAAACTTCTCCGATATTTCCGGCGGTTACAGCCACAACAATGACCATAAATAAGAGCAATATTAGTCTATTGCAGGTTTGTAAATGTTTTTCTTTCATTTGCATACTCGCTTTCATTTTTTTCAACGGATAAATTCCGAATAGAATAGTTATCGGCAGAAGTATGACAATAAAGGAGTGGTAAATAATGGAGAGGTGGCTTTCTGACTGAAATTACAATGCTTTCGGTATGGATGGAGAATTACAAATGATGTATAGGTATGGCTTGAAAATCAAAAAATATAGTAAGTAATTCAATTGGGATTGAGCCTATACTATACAAACGAAAAACGAACGAAAAAGAAAGGTGTGATTGTGATGGATCAGACTAAAAAGTGTAGACAAATTGATAAAGAAACATTTTCGTATAGGATTCCAAAGGATAGAGAATTTCGAATATTACAGCTCACTGACCTTCATTTTGGCTTTGGAGTGCTTTCACGCAGTAAAGATCAGATGGCAATGAAGGCAGTGACTACTATTATTAAAAAATCAAAACCAGATATCATTATTCTGACGGGAGATTCCATTTTCCCTTTTTTACCCAAATCGGGCACGATGAATAACAGAAAACAGGCAAAGAAACTAACTGCATTTATGGATCACTTTCAAATTCCCTATGCAATTGTTATGGGGAATCACGATGCAGAAATGGGGGCAAGTTGTAAAAAAGAGGAGCTGATGGATCTATTCGCAGCAGGAAAATATAGCATTTGTACAAAAGGAAGAGCGGATATTACCGGCATAGGAAATTATTTCATTCTGCTTCAACAGGAGTCGGAAACAGACGAAAAAAAAGAGGCGGATACAGTTCTCGCTCTTGCATTGCTGGATTCTAATATGTATGGAGATGGATGGTTCTATAGTGGATTCGACTGTATTCATAAAGATCAGACTGACTGGTGCATGAAGAGACTGGATAGGCTGAGAGAGAAAAGTCCAGCGTTGGAAGCACTTGCATTCTTTCATATGCCACCACAAGAATTTAAGGATGCGTATGAGAAAATGAAGTTGGGGGATGAGCATATCCAGTATCATTTTGGCAGTATTGCTGAGCCAGGTGAATTTTTCGGGATCAGCACTAAAAAGGGCACATTTTTCAAAGAAGCTGTAAGAAATGGAATGATTAAAGGCATGTTCTGTGGACATGATCATCTGAACACGATTTCACTGACATATCAGGGAATACGATTGACTTACGGGATGTCAATCGATTATCTGGGATATAAAGGGATTGAAAATAAATATACACAGCGTGGTGGAACACTGATTACACGCAGTGTGAATGGAACGATCAGGGTAAAACCGGTTCCGCTCAGCAGGGTGGTCTCCACAGAAATTCATGGAGTGAAAAAAAACAGAAAATAGGTACCGTCACAGTCTGGAATGTCTGATAGGATTTATATAATGCGAAGTAATCTGTGGTTGTTAGTACGTGTGAAAATGATATAATAAAAGCAGATAACTTTACATAATATAAGGACTTAAGCCACACACTCTCCATAATATCCATCTTCATAAACTAGATAGATAATAGTCAGGTATGCAAAAGTACCTGGCTTTTTTTAATAGAACATGTTAAAGACCTAAAGGTAAGATTATTATTTACAATAGTCTGAAAAGGCTATATTAATACGAATCACTTTTTTATAAACAAATAACATTTATACAGGAGGCATATATAGATGAAATTAGAAAAGATGGGTGAATTTTTTGATCACAGATTAGAGGGATACGAAGAACATCAATTGAACTGTATTGAATCAGCATCGGATTTTTACAGGGAGACAGCACGACAGTTGCCGGACAATGAAAATGCCAAAATTCTTGATCTGGGATGTGGAACGGGTTTGGAATTAAATGAGTATTTTCGCCGTAATCCCAATGCAGAGGTCACCGGAATTGATCTGGCAGAGGGCATGTTACAAGAATTGCAAAAGAAGTTCATGGATAAAAAACTGATACTAAAAAACGCTTCTTACTTTGATGTTCCATTTGGACACGATACATATGATGCAGTGGTATCAGTTGAATCACTTCATCATTTTACGATGGAACAAAAGATTCCTCTTTACAGGAAAATATGGGACGCATTGCATGATGGAGGATATTTTGTACTGACCGATTACATGGTCGAGAGCGAAGATAATGAGCAAATGAATTTTGAAAAGCTGGAGCAGTTGAAGAAAGATGCAGGAATAAATGATTCAGAATTTTATCATTATGACACGCCGTTGACCAGAGAGCATGAAAAACAAGCACTTTTAGAGGGGGGATTTTCAGAAATCGACTGCTTACAGATCTGGGGGAATACAACACTTCTGAAAGCATATAAATAAGTCACAATAATTACAGACTGACCATCACAGATCAGAAATTTATTTCTGCTTTATGAAAGGTCAGTTTTTATTTGCAAAGACAATTATACAGTACAGAAAAAAATGGAAAAAATTTCTATTTGATTCTGGATGCATTTTCAAGCATACTAGAAAAGCACGATTTAAAGGGATTATTATATATTTACAACAGTAAATTCCAAAACAAGGTTATGTAGAGCCTGGCAACTATGATACAAATGATGCTGCCTGGCTTAAAAACGCGGTTAACTACAATACAAAAATTACGTTATGAAAAACGTAATAAAACATTTAAAAATGTACTTTTAAAATTTCTAAACCATCAGAAAAAGCAGGAAAAATAACAAAAGAAGAGCATGAACGGGAGAGAAGTATGAAAAAATTAAAAAACAAAGGTTTTTCGATGAAGTATAAAATTATGCTGCTTTGTCTTGTGAGTACCCTATTGGCAATAGGAACAATATCTCTGATCAGTTTACCAAAAATGATCAGTGCATTAAGAATTTCAACACAGGCACACATGGATGATTTTATTTTATCACATAGTGAAAAGATCATGACTGGCGTGGATGATATTGAAAGAAGAATCGATACTCTGTCAAATGCGGCGGACAGATTGATCGATAGTTTTAGTAACATATCAGGTGATTTTGAAACAATTGATAATTCTGAGATGGCCACTGTAATGGCATTTGCAAATACCCTTGATCTTGAGATGAAGCGTTATCTGGAACAGGATCAGGACGCAGATAATAGTGTTACGATTGTGGATAAAAATAATATGATCATTAAGGATTCAGATGCCTCCAGAGAATGGAGCTATCTGACAGAAGATGAGAAAAGCAGGTATTTAACTGGCGATGATCAGCTTAGTGTGTATGCCTATTATGACGAGCAGAAAAAAACAGTCATGATGTCATACTGTAAATCCATTTATAAAGAAGGACAGTATCATGGTGCAGTTATTTATACAGAAAACTGCAATAAGATCAATGACTTATTAAATGAGTATACCTTAACAGATATTCCGGCACCAAGAATTTATTTGATGGATAAAAATGGTCTTGTAATGGCTCATGTAAATAAAGAGAGTATCGGTACAACGACATCTAACGAGTTATTAGTACCAGTAATTGCTGAAATTCAAAAGGGAACATACAAAGAAACATCCGCTCAGTCGGGTTCCTATATTTACCAGGGACAGGATGTAAGTGTCAGCTATATCTACATTCCGGAAACAGACTGGGTACTTGGTATCAATGCACTGGATAACCAGATCTTCCATCGTGTTGATTCTGTCCTCAATCAGTACATCATCTGTATTGTTGCGGTAATTTTAGGAATTGCAGTTGTGATCGCATTTGCAGCGATGGCATTTACAAAACCACTGATCTATATTAGTGATTTGGTTGGAAAAATCGGTTCTCTTGATTTTACAATTGATCGAGAAGATAAGCATTTTGGATTGATCAAAAAGCGTAATGATGAAATCGGTGATATGGGCCGTTCCGTGGATACAATGATTGCTGCTGTAAAACAGAATCTGGAAGAAATTCAGAAGTCATCTGACCAGGTAAACAACGCAGCGACACAGTTGAGAGGTATCACTACAGATATCAGTGAAAAAGCGACTGATACAAGTGCTATAACACAGGAATTATCAGCGGGTATGGAAGAAACGACAGCAAGTACGGAAATGATCGCTTCCGATGTAAAAGCACTGCAGGAAACGCTGGCAGTAACAAAAGAGCAGATCAGTCATAATGCCAATGTTACGCTTGATATAATGGAACGTGCGAGAGTTCTTACAGAAGAGGCAGCGCAGGCTGAGAACAATACCAGAATGACATTTGGAGATATCAAACAAAAAGGTACAGAAGCAATGGAGCAGTCCAAAGCAACTGTTCAGATCAATGAATTGGCAAAAGTTATTATGGATATTGCAGATCAGACCAGCTTACTCGCTTTAAATGCGTCAATTGAGGCAGCAAGGGCAGGAGATGCAGGAAGAGGATTTGCAGTTGTTGCAGATGAAATTGGAAATCTGGCACAACAATCATCCAGCACAGTGAACAAGATCACTGGAATTGTTGAGAATGTAAATAAAGCAGTGGCAAGCATTACACAGTGTTTAACAGAGAGTCAGTCATTTGTAGAACAGAGTGTATATCATGATTATGCAAACCAGTTAAAAATGCTTGAAACATACAAACAGGATGCGGAAAATATTAATCATGTTATGAATGATATTGATGCAAATACAAGGGAACTCTTCGATACTATGAAGAATATGGCAGAGGCAATCGATGGAATGAATCAGACAATTCAGGAATCTTCTGATGGCGTTGCGGATATTGCCCAGAGAAATAATGATATCGGAGATTTAACATCTCAGAGTTACCAGATGGTGAATGCAACCAATGAAGTGGTTGCACAGCTGGAAAAGAATATCAAAGAATTTAAGTTAGAGGAATCTAAATAATATGAATCTGAATAATAAGAATCTAATAATGAAGTTATTCTAAAATGTTAAAAAAGGATAGAAAAATAAAATAGATAAATGAATGGTTCATGTATCGTTTTTTACAATACACAACGATGCTATAGTTTTATGATAGCAGTATGAAAAGCAAAGAAATTACAGTTGCTTTTGTGAATAGTAAAAGAATAAGACGAAACTAACAGCCAAAGGTGTCTGTGCAATATGCACAGGCACCTTTTTGTATTTAAAGGAGGTTTAATATGAGCAATCGGATTGAGGAACATCCAATTTTAGGGAAGCCTGAAAAAGGGAAAATCGTATCATTTATCTATGATGGAAAAGTATTGAAAGGATTTGAAGGCGAATCGATAGCAGCAGCATTAAAGGCAGCTGGAGTCATGATTCACAGATATACAAAAAAACAACATAGACCGAGAGGAATCTTTTGTGCAATTGGCAGATGTACAGACTGCGTTATGATTGTCGATGGAAAACCCAATATTCGAACCTGTGTAACGCCACTTAAAGAAGGGATGAATGTCCAGACGCAGTACGGGGTATCGGAAAAGCCTTTTTCTAAAGAGGAATGATGTGGTAGATAGAACAGGGATATAAACTATGGATACAATGATGGAACAGATGCGGTTATGATCAGGCAGAAAGTCAGAAATAGGTAAAATAGGAAACTCATATAAGTGTAAATGGTTTTAATGAGTAAGGAAGGTATGGTGATCAGAATGGAAAGATTTGATTTGATAGTTGTTGGTGCAGGACCATCCGGTCTGTCAGCAGCGATAGAAGCAGCAAAGCGAGGGCTCAAGGCAGTTGTGTTCGATGAAAATGCAAAACCTGGTGGACAGTTATTTAAGCAAATTCACAAATTCTTCGGCTCAAGAGAACATAAGGCCAGAATCAGAGGATTTAAAATTGGAGAGCAGCTATTACAGGAGGCTGATCGTGCAGGTGTCAAAGTCATTTTAAATGCGACTGTGATCGGATTATATCAGGATAAAGAAATTGTTGTCAGAATGCAGGATGAGGTGCTCCATTACAAGGGAGATGCAGTGATTGTAGCAACAGGCGCATCAGAAAATGTGGTTACCTTTGAGGGCTGGACCTTACCGGGTGTCATTGGAGCCGGAGCAGCACAGACTATGATGAATATTCAGGGAGTCAGACCTGGAAAAAGAATTCTAATGTTAGGTTCTGGAAATGTAGGCCTTGTTGTCAGTTATCAGTTGGAACAGTGTGGATGCGAGGTGGTTGCGCTTGTTGATGCCGCTCCAAAGATTGGTGGATACGGTGTTCATGCTGCAAAAGTCGCACGGCTTGGTGTTCCATTTTATCTGTCTCATACGATTGTGAAAGCAGAAGGTACAGATTGCGTAACTGGGGTAACCATTGCAGAGGTCGATTTCAATTTCAAATTTATAGAAGGGTCTGAGAAACATTTTGATGTTGATACGATCTGCCTTGCAGTGGGGCTTTCTCCGATGTCTCAGCTACTTAAAATGGCAGGATGTAAAATGGATGATAATCCGAAAAAAGGTGGTCAGGTTCCTATTTGTAATGACTATGGTGAAACAAGCGTTAAAGGAATCTATGTGGCAGGAGATGTTTCTGGGATTGAGGAAGCAAGTTCAGCAATGATCGAAGGAAGGATTGCCGGAATTGCTGTATCCTCTTATCTGGGATTTATCGGTGCGGATGAGCTTTCGGACAAATACGATGAATTGATGGCAGCACTCGATGGACTGAGACAGGGGATGTTTGCACCGAAGAACAGAGGCAAGGTCATTGAAAAAACAGAGGAAGGTATTGACATTTCTAAGAATTTACTCAAAAAAGGGTATCTGACAGATGAGGAAGTAGAAAAGTATCCGGGAGTTACCCATCGAGTAGGGGTGCATCCGGTAATGGAATGTTCACAGAATATTCCCTGTAATCCATGTCAGGATGTTTGTCCAAAGCATTGCATAAAGATTGGCGACAACATAACGGCATTGCCGGCAGTGGATGAAAATGTTTCGTGCATCGGTTGTGGAATGTGTGTTGCGTCCTGTTCAGGGCAGGCAATTTTCCTGATCGATGAAAGTTACGATGTGGAAGCAGCAACTGTTACAATTCCATACGAATTTCTTCCACTTCCAGTCAAAGGGGAAAAGGGGATTGCGCTTGGTCGTAATGGAAAAGAGGTATGTGAGGCAGAGATCATAGAGGTAAAGAGTTCTCCGGCATATGACCATACAAATCTTGTTACAATGAAGGTTCCGGCTGACATGGTCATGAAAGCAAGATTTTACAAGAGCGCACATAGTTAAGCTTACAAAGGCAGAATGTTGATCAGATAGAAAAATAAAATGTCGTTCAGATAGAAAAATAAAATGTAGAACAGGAGTGGTGAACATGATTCAGATTAAAGACAGATCAACCAGACTCGATGCATTTGTTCCAGCACCCGATGATGATCTGATTATATGCAGATGCGAGGAAATTACAAAGGGTGAGATTAGAAAAGCAGTGCATGACGGAATGTATACAGTAACTGAAGTCAGGAGATATTTGAGAACTGGCATGGGTCTTTGTCAGGGACAGACCTGCGCAAAATTGGTCAAAGGAATTATCGCCAGAGAATTAAAAGTGGCACCCGCAGAACTTGAACCCGCAACATCAAGAGCACCAATGAGACCAATTGAAATGAAAGTCTATGCGAATGAAGTGAAAGAGATAAAAGCAGAATGAGAAAAGAAAGAGGTGAGTGCAGATGAATCGAAATGCTGAAGTTGTAATAATTGGCGGCGGAGTGATTGGCTGTGCAGCGGCTTACTATCTTGCCAAAGACGGAGTATCGGTTATTGTATTGGAAAAGAGTGATTACATAGGAAATGGAGCATCAAGCCGAAATGGTGGTGGCGTCAGACAGTCAGGAAGAGATCCGAGAGAGCTTCCATTAGCGATGTACGGAATCGAAAATCTTTGGCCGACATTGTCAGAGGAACTTGGAGTCAATGTCGAATATCATAAAGAAGGAAATTTAAGACTTGGAAAAACAGAAAGACATTTACAGATCCTACAGGGTCTGACGGATAGAGCAACAGCCTGCGGACTGGATGTCAGAATGATCGATGGAGATGAGGTCAGACAGATCAATCCATATCTGACGGATGAGGTGATCGGCGCGAGCTGGTGTCCAACCGATGGGCATGCAAATCCATTGACTACGACACTTGGATTCTATAAAAGAGCCCGTGAATTGGGTGCAGTCTTTTTGACAGGAGAAACAGTTCTGGAGATTAGAAAAATAAAAGGAGTTGCAAGACAGGTCATAACGGAAAGTGGTATATATGAAGGCGAACAGATCATTGTTGCATCCGGATATGAAAGCAGGAAAATTGTATCTACGGTAGGAATCGATATTCCAATGAGAAAGGAACTGATTGAAGCATTGGTAACAGAAGCGGAACCTAAAATGTTCGGACAGATGCTGGGAACTGCAGATGCAGATTTCTATGGCCATCAGACAAATCATGGATCGTTTGTATTCGGTGGAGCAACTGGTATGGAAGATGTGAATAAAGATAATGGAATGCAGGCAACATCAAGTATTACAGCACCATGCATCTGTAGGGGCATAATGAAATATATTCCCAAACTGGCAGATGCAAAAATTGTACGGACCTGGGGCGGATATGAGGATATTTGCACAGATGGTGTTCCGGTAATCAGTAAGATCAGTGAAGTACCAGGACTTGTTGTTGCCTGTGCATTTACAGGGCATGGATTTGGAATATCTCCAGTGGTAGGTCTGCTGTTGTCACAGATGGTACAGAATAAGAAAATGGCACTGGACATAAATGAATTACGTTATGACAGGTTCAAGGCAGCAATTTAGAAAAGTAAGCTCTGCAGATGATAAATCTTTCTGATTAGGTAAGGTAATGAGCTACCAATATTAATAAAATTAAACGAAATATTAATTGATAATCATTAGATGATAACAATAAAAAATTTTTGCTAAACACTTTAAAATATTAAGAAAAATCAGATTATTCTGGAAATTAAATTGGGATCGTGATATAATTAGCTAAGACAA
>CAJMQE010000012.1 GCA_905215405.1 uncultured bacterium | reverse complement strand
CAAAATCTCTTTGTAATGTCTGTCGTCGAGTCAATACATTAACTTAATGACATTGCCCCCTCAGGCGGTCTTTCCTTCTATCTCTTATTAATTATACTTGCTATCTTTGATACTTTTCCCAGGCTCCCTTTGTTTTCTGCATTTGCAGACATCTTTCAAAAAACTCTTCCTTATATAATGTATGGTAATACCTGATAGGATGCTATCGATCTATTATCATCCTTTGACACTTCCAAGCGTTACCCCTCTGACAATATATTTTGAAAGAATCAGATATACAATGACGACTGGAAGGATTGCCATACCAATCAGCATATATACCTGACCGACATCGAACTTCAGGAAATCGGCACTTCGTAGTTGTGCGATCAGAATTGGCAATGTCTTTTTTCCTGCCTTGTTGAGCAGCAATGATGGAATAAAGTAATTGTTCCATGCTGTAACAAAAGTAAAGATTGCCTGCACTGCAATTGCCGGCTTCATAATTGGAAGAACGATCTGGTTAAAGATTCTGAATTCATGTGCTCCATCAATTCTTGCGGCTTCGATCAGTTCGATCGGCAGGGAACTTTCCATATACTGTTTCATAAAGAAGAAAACGATCGGATTGGCGATAGCCGGGACAGTCAGAGGAATCAGTGAATTCATCAGACTCATTTTTCCCATCAGCTTTACAAAACCAAGTGCAGTTACCTGTGTCGGAATCATCATAATGATCATAATAAATGTAAATGCTGCATTTTTGAAACGGAAATCGTAGACATGAATTGCAAACGCAGTCATGGCTGAAAAATACGTTGCAAATGCAGCTGAAAATGTGGAGACAAGCAGGCTGTTCACGATACCAGATATGACTGGCAGCTGCTTATTATTCAGTAGGTTCTTCATATTTGTAATGAAGGATTTTCCCGGGAGGAATGAGAAACCCTTCTGAATATCCGTATGTGCTCTTGTCGTATTAATTATCAATATGTAGAAGGAAAACAGACAAAGAAATGTAATCAGGATCAATATAAGGTAACAGATAAACCTTTCTATATGCAGGCCGACCCGGCTGTCCTGCTTCTTTTCTTTACTTTTCATGCTCTGGCCCTCCTTTTACTTTTCCTGGCTGTTTTTTCATGGGTGCCAGCTGTCAGGTATCTGAATACGAGGAAACTGAGAATTCCGGTTACCACGAACAGGATTACTGATAATGCACCTGCCATACCATAGTTCTTACTATATAAATGCTTATTCAGGAACATGATCACTGTCATACAAGATCTATTAGGATTACCATTACCATTTGTCAGGATCTGTGGAACATCGAACATCTGAATACCACCGATCAGTGAAGTGATCAGCACATATGCCAGAATTGGTTTGATCAGTGGAATCGTGATCCTTCGAAATGTCTGCCAGGAATTTGCTCCATCTATTCTGGCCGCTTCGAACAAGCCTGTATCAACGCCCATGATCGCCGCCATCAATACAATTGTGGTATTACCGAACCACATCAGAAAATTCATCAATGAGATCAACCCTCTGGATCCGGCTACCTGCGCAAGGAAACGATATGTCGGAAGCCCCATGGATTCCAGAATATTATTAACAGGACCTGCATCTGAGAAGATTGCAAAGAATAACATTGAAAATGCAGATGCCATAATCAGGTTCGGCATATAGATGACCGTCTTAAAAAATCCTGTACATTTCAATCTTAATTTCAGATCTGTGAACCACGATGCAAGTAGCAACGAAATGATGATCTGTGGAATGAATCCCATCATCCATATTATAAATGTATTTTTCAGATAAAGCGGTAGTTCACTGTCAAAAAGGATTTCTTTATAATTGTGAAGTCCTATAAATTTCGGTCCGATCTGTGTCAGGCCATTCATATAATTTTCAAAGAAACTGTTATAGATCGTTGATACTAACGGAATCAGTGAAAATATGATATAGACTACGAAAAATGGAATCAGAAAGATATAGCCCCATTTTGCATAGCTAACAAACTTAGACTTTTTTCTTTTCATAGCAACACCTCATGTCGTGAGACATCTTGTGATTTGCGATGTCTGCATCAAACTCTCAGGATGAAATAAAAGAAGTATATTCAGCCTGATACTCACGTTTCCTAATTCGTACTTGACGCCCGCAGGCCACAGGGGCTTTTCGTACAGCCCCTGCCTTTGTAAAATCTCCTATGCCTGCCTTAGCCTGCTACCTTACCTTGACAGATTTGGATACTTCTCAAGTGCTGCTTTATAGAAGTTCTCCAGTGCCTGGTCTTTCGTAACATTTCCATCAAAGTAATCTTTAAATGCTTTCTGGAACTCTTCATTCAGACCCTGATCATATGCAGAAATCTTGCTCATATCGATCTTAGGTGCTGCTTCTGCAAATAATTTGATGTGGTTCTGACCACCAAGGAAATCTGATTTGTAGTCGCTGTTAGCGAATTCGTTCATTGCTTTCATATTATTCGTATAATCCTGTGTATCTGTAGTGATCTGTTTTAATGTATCTGCATCACATGACATTGTATACATCAGGTCTTTGATCAAAGGAAGATTATCTGTACCCTTTGCTGCGCAGATCCATGTACCGCCCCAGTAATAATTCTGTGGTCCAGAACATACTGCATAATCGCCATAAATACCATTTCCGACTTCTTCCTTGCCGCCTTCTTTTACAGGTGTTTCCAATGCATTGCCAAGTAAGGTGAAGTTAATGCCCCATGTTGAATAGAAGAAACCAAATACATTTCCGCTCGGTCCCTGATCTGCCTGCCATGCAGTGTCCCAAAGAGATGTCTTATTGTTGTATTCCTTATCTGTAAATGTCTTTGTCTGGTCTACCCAGTTCATCAGATTATTATCAATTACGATCTTGTTGTTACCATCTACCCAAGGTGCTGATACGTTATTGGAAAATACACGATAGGAATCATCATAACCAGATAACATCTTATAGCCTTTATCAGACATCTTTGTTGCTGTATCATTGAATTTATCCCAGGATGAAACTGCCTTCTGAACTTCCTGTGGATCATCTGTGCCAAGAACATCTTTCGCAATGGAACGTCTGTATGCGAACAGACCAGGAGTTGCCTGCCATGTAACACCTTTCTGGATGCCCTTGCTGTCTGTTACAATATCCTTAGTATACTGATACTGCTGAGCAAGATCATCATTTGTCAGGCCGACATCATTGATGACATCAAGTGTATAATCAGAGTTTACATATTTCAAAGCATAATCGGCTTCTACAAGGAAAATATCAATCTTATCATCATCCGCTGCTGAATCCTGGTTCAACAATGCCTGATCCAGTGCGTTCTGATAAGCATTATTTTCATTTGGTGTTGTGATGAAATTGACTGTAATATCATCCGGCAGTTTATCGCTCTTCTTAAAATATTCAAATCTCGTTGAGAATTCTTCGTTCCAGCAATATATATTAAATACTTTGCCCTGTGTCTCTGCTGACTGTGTCGCTGCTGTTCCACTCGTTTCACTATCACCAGAATCACAACCTGTTAGTGCCAATACCAGCATCACTGCGGTTAAAAATACACTGACCAACTTTCTTTTCATCATTCTTCCTCCTCAATATTTATGAAATCCTTCTGTTACATGCGGCAAAGTCCATTTTTCCAGTCACAATTTGGCCGCCCCTCCAAATGTACTTTTCTCATTACGCTTGTTGCTCGCGTATCTATATTTTCCTGCCTTTTCTTCCGGTTGAATACTTGATCTGTCTATTCTTTTGTATAAGGATAACTGCCTTCTTTTTCATTCTTTTTGTTGTTCTTATGATAGGATTACTGCTTTTTCAGAACTCCTACCGATTCTCCTGTAAGGACATCCCCTTCTACCAGAATCCTCTGTGTAAATGTTGTCCTTGGCTTTTCAATCGCACGAATCAGTGCCATTGCAGCCTCTTTTCCAATACGATCCGTATCCTGTCTCACCGTTGTGATTTTCGGATTGAGCATCTGGGATAGCTTGATACCATCATATCCTGCAATTGAAATGTCCGATGGGACCTGTAGTTTCTTCTGTCTGCAGGCATTGCTGCCGCCCGTTGCTGCCAGATCATCCGGATAAAGAATACAGGTCGGTGGATCTTTAAGTTCCAGCAGTCTGTATGTAGCTTCTTCTGCTCCGACCGGATCCAGATAGGCTGACTCAAGTACATATTCATCCGGTATTCTGACTCCCAGTTCTTCTAATGTATTATAGTAGGCTGCCAGTCTGTCTCTTGTAACAACCTTCTCTTTCTGTCCGTGAATATACGCGATTTTCCTGTGTCCTCTGCTGTAACAGTAGCGGACCAGATCACTCATCCCCTTTACATTATCAGAAATAACTGAAGCACAGTTATTAAAAATATAATCAATTGTTACCGTTGGAATTGTACCATCGACCAGTTCCACGACCTCGGGATTTTCGAAATCCGTACAAGCGATAATCACGCCATCCAGATTTCTGTACTTGCAGTGCTCATAATAGGTCATTTTGCTATTATGCGTATTCAGAAAAGTAATATCATACTCCAAACTTTCTGCCTGCTTTCTTACCCCTTCAAGCACTGCTGAAAAATATTCATGGGTAAGTCCGCTGTGTGCCTCATCATTTAACAATACTCCAATATTATAAGAACGATTGGTCTTTAACGCCCTCGCTGCTGAATTTGGATAATATCCCATGGATGCTGCAGTCTGCTGGATCTTCTTTCTGGTTTCTTCCCCGATATCGTTGTGATTATTAAGTGCCTTACTGACAGTTGCAATAGATACGTTACAGCTATTCGCAATATCCTTCATAGAAACCATAGTGCTTTTTTCCTTCCTATTCTTACTTACGGCGGTACCTGTCGTTTCCCTTTTCTCCCGCCAGTTGTCTGGGATTCTTGCTCCCTGAAATTAACTTAATCGTTTTCGTAACTCAAATATAGCACATTGTTTTTATAAATGCAATATTTTTTATAAATTTAACACATTTACTATTATTTTTATTCTTTTGTTGTGCAATTTGTATAGCTTTTCTTTTTTTGTTTTTCTACTTGCTTTTTATTTTTTAATTTAATATACTTGGCTTGTAGATGTTTTATTCATATTTTTACGAATTGTCATAAGTTACTTAATCGTTTTCATACATTTTAACAGAGCTTACTTATTATTATCGTTTTCGTGTTTCCCATATTTCTACTGCCGATGACCGGATTCTCCCTGTTCTGCTACTTTTTTCAGTCAGTGCAAGAGCCGATTCGGAAGCTACAAATGCAAACTACCTGTTAATATTTTGGGCTGTTTCATACAGCAGATTGGAGAAGAGGATGAAATATGGACATTTTGATGACAAAGCGAAAGAATATGTAATCACCAGTCCCCAGACACCTTTGCCATGGATCAACTATCTGGGCTGCGAAGATTTTTTCACACTTCTGTCTAATACCTGCGGAGGATACTGTTTCTATAAAGATGCGAAGCTCCTCCGTCTTACAAGATACCGTTACAATAATACGCCACTCGACAGTAACGGGCTCTACTATTATATCAAAGAAGGAGATACCGTTTGGAATCCGGGATGGCAACCATGCCAGACACCTCTTGATGACTATCAATGCCGCCACGGACTTGGATACTCTGTCATCAGTGGTACAAAAAATGAGCTGCAGACAACCGTGACCGCCTTTGTGCCAATCGGTGATTCATGTCTGCTCAACCATGTGACATTTCGTAATCTGAGCGATCATTCGAAAACGTTTACCTGTACCTCTTATGTCGAATTCTGTCTATGGAACGCCATGGATGATATGACGAACTTCCAGCGAAACTTTAGTACGGGGGAAGTTGAAGTAGATGAGGCCCGTTCCCGCATTTATCATAAGACCGAGTATCGGGAACGTAGGAACCACTATGCTGTCTATTCTGTCAATGCGCCGAACTGTGGATTTGATACTGACCGGGACACATTTCTTGGAACTTATGGCAGTCCTGCTCTGCCAAAGGCCGTTAAAGAAGATCGTTCTGGTAACTCCCTTGCCAGCGGATGGGCTCCAGTTGGATCTTTCCGCACAGAATTCACCTTACAGCCCGGTCAGGAACAATCACTGATCTTCCTGCTTGGCTACTGCGAAAACCCTGTTGACCAGAAATGGGATGGTCCACAATGCATTCGCAAAGCTCCAGCGGATCAGTTAATAGAAAAATATCAGACCGATGAACAGATTGCATCAGCCCTGGACAAATTAAAAGAGTACTGGAATCATCTGTTATCTGCATACACACTGGAGAGTGGTGATGAACGTCTCGACCGCATGGTAAATATATGGAATCAGTACCAGTGCATGGCAACCTTTAATATGTCCCGCTCCGCTTCTTATTACGAATCCGGTACTGGAAGAGGAATGGGGTTCCGTGATTCGTGCCAGGATCTTCTGGGCTTCGTACATCTGATTCCCGAGGCTGCCAGACAGCGTATTCTCGATATAGCTGCGACTCAGTTCGCCGACGGAAGCGCATATCATCAGTATCAGCCACTGACCAAGAAAGGAAATTCTGACATTGGCAGTGGGTTTAATGATGATCCGCTCTGGCTGATTGCTGGCACCGCTGCTTATATCAAAGAAACTGGTGATTATGGCATTCTGAATGAAATGGTAACATTCGATTGTGATAAATCCAACACTGCCTCACTGATGGAACATTTACACCGAAGTTTCCAGTATACGTCCACACATCTTGGCCCTCATAATCTACCACTGATCGGCCGCGCTGACTGGAATGACTGCCTGAATTTGAACTGTTTTTCCGATACACCTGGAGAATCTTTTCAGACAACTGGTGCCTCCGCCGGTCCCGTTGCTGAATCGGTATTCATTGCGGGTATGTTCGTGAAATATGGTCATGACTACGTTGGTATCTGTCAGCACCTTGGACTTGATGCAAGAGCTGCCGACGCTGCCCATCAGGTCGACAAAATGGAACAGGCTGTCCTCTCCTTTGGATGGGATGGCGATTGGTTCTTACGTGCCTATGACGCCAACGGCAATAAAGTCGGTTCCAGGGAATGCAAGGAAGGACAGATTTTCATTGAACCACAGGGCTTCTGTTGTATGGCAGGCATTGGTGTCCGAGAAGGCATGGCCGAGAAAGCTCTTCGCTCGGTTGAATCTATGATGGATACCAAATATGGTATCGTTCTTCTTACCCCTGCTTATACCAGCTATCACCGTGAACTGGGAGAAATCTCAACCTACCCACAGGGCTATAAAGAAAACGGAGGAATCTTCTGCCACAACAATCCATGGATCTCTATCGCTGAAACTGTCCTTGGAAATGGAAACCGTGCCTTCGATACCTACCGAAAGATCTGTCCTGCCTATCTTGAGGATATCAGTGAAATCCACCGGACAGAACCTTATGTGTATTCCCAGATGATTGCAGGAAAAGAAGCTCCAAGACATGGAGAAGCAAAGAACAGCTGGCTGACAGGAACCGCTGCCTGGACATTTACAAGCATCTCCCAGTATATCCTCGGCATCCGTCCTGAATTTGATGGGCTGTGCATTGATCCCTGCATTCCACAAGATATGAAAGGGTTCCACATTACCAGACGCTTTCGTGGTGCGACCTATGATATCACTGTAAAAAATCCTTACCATCTACAGAAAGGACTCTCCAGTCTGAAAGTCAATGGTGAGACTGTAAAAGGAAATGTGATTGCCTATCATGAAGGTACTGACTTCTACAAAGTTGAAGCAATTCTCTAGAAAGGAGTGAGCAGAACCTATCTTTTCTTTTGATGCAAAATGGAATATAAAAGGCCCTGGAACTCTGTGCTTGCAGAATTTCAGGACCTTTTTCATAGTAATTAATACGAATTATAAATTCTTGTAATTTTCTTTTAACACGCTGCAGGATTTTTTAAATTCTGCCAGTTCTGTGTCATTTAAATTCAGTTCTACAATTTCCTTTGCACCCATTCTGTTGATGATTGTAGGAAGACTGATGAACAGATCCTTTTCCCCATACTGTCCATCAAGACGAACGGAAATTGGATAAATTCTGTTTTCATCAAACAGGATGCTCTTTACGATACCTGTTACAGAAGCAGCAATACCGTAGGAAGTATTCCCTTTCTTATGGAATACTTCCCATCCAGCTTTGATCGTCTTCTGACGAAGTTCGTCATATGCACCCTCACCGATTCTATCTGCATTATCACGAATTACACTTTCCATATCCTTGCCACCAATTGTTGCAGTACTCCAAGATACCAGTTCACTGTCTCCATGTTCTCCGATTACATATGCATCAATACTTCTGGCATCAACATCGACTTTCTGACCAATGTAATGACGAAGACGTGCTGTATCCAGAGTCGTACCACTACCGATTACCTGATTTGCAGGCAGCCCAGACTGTTTCCATGCATAGTAAGTCATAATATCTACAGGATTTGATACTACAAGTAGAATACCGTCAAATCCACTGTCCATAATCGCTTTGACAATTGAGCCAACAATATTTTTGGACTTGCCAAGCATTTCAAGACGATCGTTATCTGTAATTGCCATAGGTGCACTTGCTGTAATGACAACGATATCAGCTTCCTTGCAATCTGAGTAATCTCCAGCTTTTACTTTGATATTTCTATTCATAAACTCTATGGAATGCTGTAAATCAATAACTTCACCAAGTGCCTTCTCATGATTCAGATCGATCAGAACAAGTTCGTCACAAATTCCCTGATTTACAATACTGTATGCTGTCGTTGTTCCGACATTACCAGCTCCGACAATTACAACTTTACTATTTCTTACGTTCATTTTCTTACCTCCGCTACTCTGCGTATTTTTTTCTTATATCTACTTTTCTGCACAACATTCTACATGTTTTTTTGCATATGTGTTTTAATCCTTCTTACCATATGCATTCCTATGCTTCTTTGCATATGCGCATTCAATTTTTATCTTCCTTAAAATTCTGAATCACGTGAAGCATATGCACTTTCATGGCTGTACGAGCTCCTTCTGCATCTCTTTTCTTCATGAAGTCAGCAATGAGCTTGTGATCTCTGACTGCTTCTGCAAGAACCTTCTGATTATTCTCAGAAATTCTGACACCACCGGTAATAGCTTCGTAAATGATCGGCATAATCTTATTCATTGACCGGTTATGCGTAGCCATAATCATATTCTGATGGAACTTCATTTCCAGCTCAGTAATATCCTCGCCTGCTGCAATTCTTTCTTCCAGCATATCGACCTGCTCTGTGATTCTGTCGATTTCAGCATTCGTTGCCCGCTGCGCTGCTAGATATGCCGCCTCCGGTTCCATGATCAACCGAATCTCATAGAGATCCCGCACCTCACATTCCGGATCTGCAAGACCAAGAAATGAATTATCTCTGTTCACATCAAAATCATCTCTGACAAATGTTCCGCTTCCTCTGCGGATTTCAAGAACATCAGCTGTAACAAGGACCCGCATAGCTTCTCTGAGCGTGGTACGGCTAACCTTCAGCTGTCCTGAAAGTTCATTTTCATTTGGCAGCTTATCACCTGGATGAAATATCTTCTCTACTGTTATCATAGACAGAATACTTTCTGCCACACTATCGGAAAGACGCTTTTCCTTTGACATTCTGACCTCCTGCTACATTTATCTGCAATTTCTTTTGATGATTATAGCACCATATTTGTCTGCTGTAAACACAGTTGTCTGCTCACTTTATTTTATTAAGTATTATTATCTGACAATCTTTCATTGTAATGCCTATCGTAAATTTTCTTTCGCTAACATGACTTCCAATTATCCTGCCTCAAGCAATCCGTACTTATCATCACTTCAAGTAGACGCGTTTGTCGTCACTGAATAGATCTATACACAAAAAGAAGCTGTGCAGTCACGTTTTTTCGCTGATATGACTGCACAACCTTTTTGATAATTGGTTGATACGCTCTTATGCTTGATATGATTTCTTATACTTCATTCATACTATTTTATCATTTATACGATCTGGATCTGCAGTCTGTCAATCGGCATTCCAAACACACCGGCATATCCATCCTGTCCCCTGCTGATATCATCATCCAGCTGCCAAGGAAAGAATGGCTGATTCAGTGCGGAGACCCTATATTTTGCCTTCTGATATCCCTCTGTGTCTACAAGTTTCTCCGGTGTCTGGTAATATATTTCAATCAGATCAATATAGAGGCCATTGCCTGCGAATCCATCCCGGTAATCTCTCCTGTTGCATCCAGTAACGAATGGAAGCCAGGTTCCTCCTGAAATATGTGCTCTATACCTGATGCTTCCGATAGAGACCTTCATTGCAACACCTGTAATACAATGTCCTGCAATTCCTGCAGAATCCAGCGGATCGTCCACCATCGGCAGCCATCCGTCTTCTTCTGTTTCGACCTGCCAGGATATCCTGACTGGCGTTTTGAGTCTTTTCTTTTTCTTTCTGTCCTGATCACTTATATTCAGATTATCCGCTTTCTCATCCATTCATTATTCCTCCTTAACGGAAACAGAACCTGCAAATCACAATCTGCTTTTCCCAGACTGCTATCTGTATTTATCCTATTCAGTTACGGAGAAAATGTGCGAAATATCATTTCATTTTGATAAGAAATGTTTCAGATATACATTTCTAAATTTCTGATTCATAAACGGCTCTGAGTCTGTCCCTTTGCAGGATCATAGCCTGATAGACCTGTGAAACATCTATATTTTCTCTATTTCTGAGTGGACCAATCAATTCCCGGATAAATTTCAGGAGAATCTCAAGTTCCATATTGGCAAGTTCACCTTTTAATGCATGTGCACTCTCAAATCCACCTGTATAATCACCTTCACTGATTGCCCTTCCCAGTTTTTCGAAATTCTGGTCCCATAGAACCTTTCTTAGGCATATCATATACAACTCCTCATCGTTCATGAAACGTTCCAGTGCTTTTTCGATATTGCAGCCTTCCTCTTCAAATAAAATCAGTACCTTATTCATATTTACTCTCCTTATGACTAATCTGCGGTTACATTGTGCAGTTTCTCCATGGATTTCCTATGATTTGTCTAATACTCCCGCTGTTGTCCATACTTATTCACAATAGTTATTAACCAGATCTCGCCTTCAGATCCTTTTTCTATCATAATTATACAATAAATCTCATGGCGATATCAATATCAGATAGTACAAAAAGAGACATTTTTTACATTTTATTCCATAATATTTAAAGTAGTCTTAAAACCCAATCAAGTAAATAATCACAGCCACAATTGTACTTGTCAGACCAATACATGCCTCATAGGGAATCAATCTGAGCCGTTCTCGAATTGTCATGTTCGTCACTCCGGCTGTTGCATGGAAGAATGAGCCATGTGGCAGTGAATCGAGAACCGTAGCGCCTGCATGGATCATGGCACCTGCTGAAATAGCTGGAATTCCTGCCTCGAGGAGCACTCCTGAAAATGTCTGTGATGCAATTGTTGCACCTGCTGTTGTTGATGCAGTAGCTGCTGCCATCAGAATACCTGCAATTGGTGCCAAGATAAATGACGGCATATTTAAAAAGTCAAGCAGTCGAATCACATCCGCCTGTAATGCAGATGCTTTGATGATACCAGCAATTGTACCGGTACCTATAAGAAGCACCGATACACCAATTACTTTACTCAGTCCGAATTCGGTATATTCCCTGAGATATCCCGCTTTACCACAAGCGATCGCACAGATGATACCACCAAGTGGAAGTGCAATCAGCGGATCGACTGTGATATTGAATATTGGCCGAAGTGCCAGCAGAACTACAACAACGACTGGTCCTGTAATTGCTGCCGCAAAGGATGGTAAATGGGATTCATCCCTGGCTTCCAGATCTCCCTGCGTGATTGGACTGGCATTTTTCCCTGTCAGGATCGTTGCAAGAATTACTGTTACAATCAACGCAAAGATTGCTGGAATTATATTTTTCATCATAAGTGATGTCAGATTTACCTGAAATGCTTCTGATACGGCTATGGTATTCGGGTTTGGCGAAATAATATTACCAGCTTTTCCTCCACCGATCATTGCCAGCAAAACGGATGGTTTGTTATATCCTGCTTTCTTACCAATTGCCAATCCGATCGGCGCGACTGTAATAACAGCAATATCAACAAATACACCTACTGCACAAATGATCATTGTTGCAATCGCAATTGCTATAATTGCTCGCTTCTGCCCCAATTTATCTACGATCACTTCTGCTATTTTTTCCGCGGCTCCGGTCTTTATCAGGGTTCCCGCCAGAATACCAGATGTCATGATTCTTAATACTGAGGATATCATGCTCTGAGAACCGGTGATCATGGTATTTACTGTCGTAATCAGGCCACCCCCTCCAATGATACCTCCGAGAAGTGCACCCAGGATCAGACTATATGCCGGCTGAACCTTTTTAATGATCAGAATAATGGCAATCGCCAGTCCGACCAGTGCTCCCAGTGTTGTAAACTGATATGTCATACTACCTTACCTCCAGATCTTGATCAGACGAAATACCTGTTCCGCCGTATCCGTCAGATTTTCTTTCGCATTTTCAATATCCATCGCCTCTTCAAGTGTCACCAGTCTGCGCAAAATTGGGAAAAATGCGTCAATCCCCTTTTCATTGCACTGTACGGCTTCTTTTGTAACACAGCCTGAAAATGCAATCACAGGTTTTCCGTATTTTTTTGCCAGTGCCGCAACTCCTGCAGGTGCCTTTCCCATTGCTGTCTGCCAATCCAGTCGTCCTTCTCCTGTTATAACGATATCACTTTCCCGGATATGTTCTTCCAGGCGTGTCTCTTCCATAACGATCCGAATTCCAGATTCAAGTACCGCATTGGTAAAAGTCAGAAATGCAAAGCCCATACCACCAGCAGCGCCTGTTCCTGGCTGTTTTGCATCTGCATGTGGATACTTTTCCTTAGCCAGTGCTGCATAATAGGTGAGCCATTTGTCCATCTGCATAATCATTGTTGGCGTTGCTCCCTTCTGAGGACCATATACTGCACTGCAGCCCTCTTCTCCGCAAAGTGTATTCGTCACATCGCAGGCTACTCTGAACTCACATTCCTTCAATTCCGGAATGACATCCTCATCCGTAATGCGTTCAAGTTCTGACAGGCCTTTTGCCCCATAGGCGACCTGTTTTCCCTCTTTATCCAGGAATCCATATCCCAGTGCTTGCAGCATTCCGACACCACCATCATTTGTTGCACTGCCACCGATACCTACAATAAAACGACGACATCCTCTAGATATTGCATCTTTTATGACCTCTCCTACTCCATAAGTCGTCGTATTCAACGGATTCTTTTCCTGTTCTGATACCAGTGTAATTCCCGCTGCACCAGACATCTCCACAATAGCTGTTTTTGTTTCATTGATCACACCATATTGACACATCACATTTTTTCCAAGAGGTCCTGTAACTGAGACTTCATGCATGGTTCCATGCATTCCCTTGACTAGTGCTTCTACCGTTCCTTCTCCTCCATCTGCGAGCGGACTGACCTCACACGTGGCATCTGGAAATGCTCTAAAAATTCCTTCAACTGCTGCATTTCCAGCTTCCAGTGAAGTCATACTGCCTTTAAATGAATCGATTGCTAATACAACCTTCATATCATTAACTGCCTTCCTTTCCTGCATTTTCTTTTTATTATGTACCAAATTCATTGGAAATATTTGAATCTCCACAAACAAAAAGTATACAAAAAAGTCGTATGGACTTTTTTTGTCCAGTACGACTTTTCTCTAATGCGCCTATTTATTATTTTATATTTTATATGAGCTTATAAAAGCGTTTTCCGAAATAATTCACTTCTTCTGGATACATCCAGTTTCTCAAAAATATGAGAAACATGTTTTTTTACCGTGCTTTCCGCGATACATAATTCTTCTGCAATTTCACCATTGGTAAGTCCCTGCAGGATCAGTCGCGCAATTTCTGCTTCCCGTTGTGTCAGTCCCCTGTTCCTGAACATCTGGTAAATCTGCTTTCCTTCCGGTAGCTTCTCCATCTGTGGGCTCTGTGCTACCTGCTCATATGGTTCCTGCTTCCATTGCAGAACAATCTGTGGTTGTGCTATTGATTTCTGTGCCGCAACTGCTACCTGCTTCTTTGCCATATTGTCCAAATTAACAATCTGCCCAGATATTTCAGGTGTTCCAGACTCATTTTCATCTGCTGTTTCATCTGCCGTCTCCTCTGTTGCTGCAGCATTTTCGTCGTACGCTTCTACATTCATCCATGTTTGCTGTACCGTATCTTTCTGATGTAACAGTCCCGACTCAGTTTCTTCGCCTCTCCAGGTGTTTGCTGTTAATCCATTTTTACCTGTATTTCTGTATCCGTTCTCGGTCTCTTCCGACATTTCATCTTCCTGTCCGCCATCGGTCACTGTCTCCGCTGTTTCAGTCACTCGCCGTGTTCCAGGTTCCTTTCTCAATATGACATAGATAATAAATCCATATAGGATCGGCCGACAGCAAATAACGATATTGGGCATCAATGTCTCAACGCCATTCTGCTTTGACATCATTGAGAACAGAAGAACAAATGTAGAAATATAACTGGTCACCATTGCATTCCACCCAACTACCGGTCCCATTTCTCTGGATTTATGCTCCTTCATATGCGGTAACGTCAGAATGAATGTTCCGACCAGTACCAGCCCCAGATCACGAAAACTGAATAATTTTGTAATATCGAACCCGATACAGACAAGTAGAACTAGCATATAGCAGACAATGGATAACAACTTTATGATTATTTTTTTCATCGTTTTCCCCATCCTATCCTGTTGCGTTTTTTATTACTCCTGCATATATTCGACTGCCATTACCTTTAGTTTTGCCCTGAGTGGTAACAGCACCAGATTCATGACCAGTGCGTACAGAATCGTCAGACATGCAACTGCAATATTAGGTGCCAGTGTTTCGATCTGATCGATCTGTGCAAGAATTATGATCACTGAAAATACGCTTACAAACACACCACCTGTCAGCAATGTCTTCATAGCAAGTTCTACCGCCTCAATTGCCCTTTTGATTTCCAGAAGCGTTGTATCTTTTTTCTTCAATACAACGATTGAAAATGCTCTGTTAAAATCTTTGAGCAGGTTTGCTGAAATCAGAATCGGGATCGTGATCACAATCAACAGTAAAAATGATGGCAGGTCTATAAAAAGCCCCAGCATGGCGATACCTCCATCTGCTGTCATGGCAATCATAAGTAGTACGACCAAAATGACTGCAATAAATGAAAATATGTACATACATACTCCTCCTTTGTAATGTCGTAATTTTTCTCTTATTTCATCTGCTATAAGCATACACTTTTCGACGCTTTTTTTCTATACTACTGTAATGGAAATACTACTTCAGTAGTATAGGATTCCATGTACTGTTTCAAAGTGGTATCTGCTGGAACACGCATTAAGCCTGATTTTCTGACTACACCTGCCAACTACTATACGCTACTTAACAGCATACGAAAAAATACAGAGCAGACGGATCTCTCCCCTCCGTTTACTCTGTATTTTTCGTCTGCTTCGACTGCCTTTATGTGCATTTTTAACACAGATCAAGCCGCTTCATCCTGTGTCAGAGATGCGCCTTCCTTCTCCTCAAGGAAGGACTTGAGTTTCTCCTGAATAACTCTTGGATTTTCACCCGCCTGAATCGACAGCACACCTTCGATGGTCACTTCCATGATCTGCCTTTCTCTGGCACTCTTTTTCTTTAGCTTTCTAGCTACCGGCGCACAGATCCAGTTGGCAAGAATCGATCCATATAAAGTTGTGATCAATGCCAATGACATACTAGGACCAATATTACTTGCCGAATCCCCCATATCCTGCAACATATTGATCAGACCGATCAGGGTTCCAATCATTCCCCATGCCGGTCCCATCGTTCCAAGATCTTCCCAGAAATGAATCTTTACCTGATTTCGATCTTCCAGATTGATCATCTCCGATTCCATAATGTCCCTTACCAGATCCGGTTCAGTTCCATCAACCACCAGCATAATGCCTTTCTTCATAAATGCGTCATCCAGATCCGTGATCCGCTCTTCCAGTGCGAGCAGACCCTCTTTTCTTGAAATATCCGAATAATTCATGATATCTGCAATAATATCCATGACATTTTTCCCGTCTCTGTGAAACATTTCCGAGAAACTTTTCAGACCGTCAAAATAATCCTTGAAAGAATCTGCGGAAGCAAGTACCGCCAGAAACGCTCCACCAAATGTAACAAGTGCAGATGGATAATTCAAGAATCTTCCTATGGTTCCAATCCCACCATTAAATGCAATTCCCATGATCATAACGCCAAAACAAAATATAAACCCAACTACCGATACCATGCTCATACTAATCACCTGCTATTCAATTCAAACCTACGTATTTCATATGCTGCTTATCCTTTTATTTCTATTGCATATGCTGCTTATGTGACATCACAAAGTATTTTTAACCGCATCTATACTTTACCTCTGACCGCAACATTTTCCCATACCACAAAAGGAGTAAAAACAGTACCATTTTACATAATTCCTGTCTCCACTCCTTTGGACGTAGTCTTAAATTCTGTTAGTCTAACACTTTTTCCTGTAATAAAATTAGTTAATTGGTCCCATTCCTGCAAAGCCTGTTCATCCATCTACTTTCTGGTCAACTCTGCTATGATGCAATTCATACCCTTTATTTTTCTGATACCATTGATCAATACGGTTCCCGCAAGTACGCCAATTCCATTTAAAAGAATATCATCAACATCCACTACATGCCCCGGATATCCCGTCAGCCAGTTTGTGAGGAACTGCATAAGTTCAATGCAAATACTCAGTAATACCCCTATAAAAAAAGTCTTTCTTGTATTAAAACCTTCCCGTATGATTCCAATTAGTACTGGAACTGGTAACAACAGTAGTATGTTTCCACCACACTGTCTAAAGAAAACTATCGGATTCGACAACGTCCTTCGAATTGTTTGAAATGGAATCAATTGCCAGCCTGCATGATATTTTTTCACTTCTCCAAAAATTGTCTCTGCCATTCCATTTTTCACAATATAGATTGGAAATACTGTCACCTGAAGTACTAACATCACATATAAAATTATGGCTGTTGGTACCAAAAACTTCAATTTTCTTTGTTTTCTGCGATATACAAAATATACAGCACTAAGTAAAATAATAAAAAGGATGAAAAAAGTACTTCCAGAAAAATCGATAACAATCATTTGCTCCCCCCATCTAACTGCCTTACAACTCCGGTTTCATATCAAGCAGAATCTCTTCCCTCTTGTATAAATCCACTCGATATCATTTATTACAATTCTATTTTAATAGTAATATACCTTAGTATGATATTCATAAGTCTTTCCGTGCCTATCTATTCTATTATTTATTATACTTATCTCTTGTCTCCACTAAAGCCTGCTTCCTGTATAATTTCCTGCTCATGAAGAAGCTGTTCGAGTGCGATCTTAAAATCTGTCACGGTCTGTGATTTCTTCATTTTCTTGACATATTTTTCATGATTGGTGAACATGTGTCCCATATAGATCCACATTTCCTTCATCTTGAACAGTACAAATTTATCACCAGAGAGCGCTTTCTGATAAGCCTCGAGCAAGCGGTAATTGTAGGTGCGGATTGCCTCTTTTGTCAGTTCACTGCCATCTTTGATATGACGAATCAGCCCCGGATTTGCGATCAGACCTCTGCCGAGCATTACGCTGTCAACTGTTGGAAAACGATCTGTCATATCCCGATAATCCATAGCCGTAAAGATATCTCCATTGTAACAAAGCGGATTACTGCTCTTGTCTACCGCCTCCTGAAACACTGTCAGATTCGGTTTATTCTTATAAAAGTCTGTGCGGATTCTCGGATGAATGATCAGCTCACTGACCGGATACTGATTAAATATCCGAAGCAGTTCATGAAATTCCTCTGGATCTTCCTTTCCAATTCTGGTCTTTAATGACACTTTCATGTCCGTATTTGCAAAATGTTCATACACTCTGTCCAAAAATGCATCCAGCTTTTCAGGCTGTGCCAGGAATCCGGAGCCACGGTATTTGGAGACCACTGTTCCAGATGGACAGCCCAGATTTAAATTGACCTCTGTATACCCATGACGGTTCAACTCCTGTGCCGCATTTATAAATAAATCTGCATCATTACATAAAATCTGAGGGACTGTGACCATGCCCTGATTATGCTCTGGCAGCATATCATTAAATTCTTTGGTCTTCATAATCTTGTTTGAAGTCGGTGCAATAAACGGTGTAAAATATTTGTCGACTCCTGCCCCAAACAATTCATGATACACATTTCGAAACACATATCCTGTGATTCCCTCAAGTGGTGCAAAATAAAACTTCATTGTAAACCTCTTTTCATTTTTATCTCGTACTAATATACCCCATATTGCCCTTAATCTCAACAACATTCACCGTCTGTGGTATAACTTTTCTGTATGAGAGATACCTCTATTTCTTCTTTTATTCTTCTTTTATTCTTCTTTTATTCTTCTTTTATTCTTCTTTTTATCTTCTTTTTATCTTTTTAATCTTCTACTATTCTTCAATTATTCTGACTATGATTTCTGTCACATAGTCCTGAATGCTTTCCGCTGTAAAATTGTCTACAACATAGTACTCCGTATATTCATGCTCTGTCAGAATTCCATGCTCTTTTCTGTAAGCAGACAGTCTTTCATAGGCCTCACCTACTGTCTGCCATGTGCCAATGTGGTAAGCGGTCAGGTATTTTCCTTCTGGCAGTATTGCATAATTTTCTTGGGGTGGCTTGTCTCCGAGTAAAAGCGCAATGTTATCATAGGCATCGTAGATTCCATTTTCAACCTGCTTGCCATGCTGAAAATAAGCGATATCATAATCATTTCCTGTCCCATAAGCTTCAAATTCCACGATCAATTCATTGATCTTTTTATGAAAGGATTTTGATGAAGTATCTTCCATCTGTCTGAGCAGATAATACCGCGCCGGAAATGTTCTGATTCCCACCCAGTTCCAGTCCTGCTGACTTGCCAACATCAGTTTTTTCTTGCGCTGTGCAATCCATTTTTTTGTAGCCTGCAATTTTTTGATCTGCGCATCGATCTGATTCTCTCTCTCCGCAAATACATCCAGAAATTTCTCCGTACTTCTGTCGACTAAGAACTCCTTGATTTCCTCCAGTGACATACCAAGGTCCTTTAATAACAGAATCGTATTAAATGCTTCCATCTGATCCATCGAATAGTATCGATAATCCTGCTCAGTCACAATCTCCGGGCAGAACAGCCTGATCTTATCATAATGAAATAAAGTGTGTTTTGTGACCCCCATAATTTTCGCAAATTCGCCTGTCGTCATGTAATTATCTCTCATCATATTTCCATCTTCTCCTTGACTATAGGGTAACCCTATAGTATATAGTGTCAGTTGTCAAGAACACATATTTATTTATAAATTCGCTTTTGTATTTTTTTACTTCCGCTATTCTTGCTTTTGTTATTCTTGCTTTAATAGTGTTACTTTAGTTGGTTTCACTTTTGTTATGATGTATTGAAATATAATCGTTATTAATACCAGAAAGGATTTTTTTATGAGTCACTCAATTAATCAAAATTTTACGCCATGGTCACTTTTGCGATTTGCCCTTCCATCCATAATTATGATGGTCTTCATGTCGCTCTACACGATCGTTGATGGTATTTTTATTTCACGCTATGCGGGCAGTAATGCCCTTTCTTCCCTAAATATTGTCTACCCCGTTATCAATGTCGTCGTAGCCATAGCCATGATGTTTTCTGCTGGAGGAAATGCGATCATCAGCAGTTATCTTGGAAAAGGCTGTAAAAAAGATGCCAGGGAATGTCTGTCTCAGTTCGTGCTGATCGGCTTTTGCATCAGCCTGATGATCACAATCCTGACACTTGTTTTCCTGACTCCGATCTGCCGTTTTTTGGGTTCCAGTGATATTCTGCTTGCTGACTGCCAGACCTATTTAAAAGTAGTTGTCAGCTTTGCTCCTGCATGCATGCTTCAGACTTTATTCCAGTCATATCTGATCACGGCTGGTCATCCGAATCTTGGAATGCTTCTTACGATAGGCGCAGGCTTTTTAAATGTCCTCCTTGACTATGTATTCATTGCACTTTGCCATATGGGTATCGGAGGTGCTGCACTTGCAACTGGAATCGGACAGTCTGTTCCTGCTATTTCCGGTATTATTTTCTTTTTTATATCAAAAAAAGAGCTGCATTTTACATTTTTTAAATTCCGTCCAAAAGAAATTGGAATGGCCTGCTACAATGGCTCTTCTGAGATGATCACCCAGCTGTCAAATGCTTTAGTCACGATCCTGTTCAACACAATTATGATCCGACTTGCCGGTGAACACGGCGTTGCCGCTATAACAATTCTTTTATATGGTCAATTTCTTTTTAATGCTTTTTATATGGGATTTTCGATAGGAATCAGTCCTATTGCCGGATTCCAATACGGTGCCGGCAATAAAGAACTGCTTAAACGACTTTACAAAGTATCCATGCTGTTCGTTGTTCTATCATCCGTCATGATCACCGCAATTTCTATTGCTGCATCTACTCCGATCGTATCCATCTTCACTAAAGAAGCAGCTACCTATGATCTTGCTGTAACTGGATTTCGCATCTTTGCCCTGAATTTTCTGTTCAGCGGAGTAAATATTGTATCGTCCGGACTTTTTACGGCCCTCTCCAATGGAAAGGTGTCCGCAATCATCTCATTTTCCAGGACACTGGTGTTCATGGTCATAAACCTGCTGACACTACCACACTTTTTCGGGGTTACTGGCGTATGGGTCGCCGTGCCTGTTGCAGAAGTGATGACGCTGGGAGTAAGTCTGTATATGCACGCGAAGTACTTTTTTAAAGCTGGAAAACTGAATTATATCCGCGGGTAGTCGATAGATGAGTCACCCCGGCCCACACCCCATCCAACGGGAACACGCTTGCGCTCAGCTTGTCACGTAACAGTACTGGGCTGCGTGAATACGCAGCCCTAGTACTGACGTGACCGCAATGGTTCCCTTTTGGATGGGGTGTGGGCCGGGGTTCTTGGTTGATTTATGCTGTTACCCGCGAAAAGTGTGAAACAGTTTTGGGGAACGCCGGACTGACATGATGGGTGACGCCCGCTTCGCGGGACTGATTTCACCCGCGTAGATTGAGTTTGTGGGGGCGTGAAACGGACGCTATTGCTTCGCTCAGCTGATTTCACCCGCGTAGTTTTAGTTTGTGGAGGCGTGAAACGGACGCTATTGCTTCGCTCAGCTGGTTTCACCTGCGTAGATTTAGTTTGTGAAGGCGTGAGACGGACGCTATTGCTTCGCCAGCTGATTTCACCCGCGTAGTTTTAGTTTGTGGGGGTGTGAAACAGACGCTATTGCTTCGCTCAGCTGATTTCACCCGCGTAGTTTTAGTTAGTTTGTGAAGGCGTGAGACGGACGCTATTGCTTCGCCAGCTGATTTCACCTGCGCAGATTTAGTTTGTGAGAGCATGAGACAGACGCTGGGGCTTAGCCAGCTGATTTCACCTATGTGGATGTGCGCGGTAATTATTCTTCATAGGTATCTAGGAAATGATGTCTTTCACCTTTTTGCTTGTATTGTACTACTGTGTCCAGGTTCACATTTTCCATGCTTTTAAAGATATTTGCCTCTACAAATGGATTTGTTTCTTTCATTTTTCGGATCAGTTCTTTGACTTCTACACGTTTTGAACCTGTTCCCTCACTATTACAGGTCGTACAGGTGTCTGTAAATTTGCAGGCACACTGGATAAAATGCAGGTCATTATAGTCTCTCCATCTCTTTATGTCATCTTCACGTATGAGATAGAGCGGACGAATCAGTTCCATACCTTCAAAATTCGTACTGTGCAGTTTCGGCATCATGGTCTGGATCTGTGCTCCGTAAAGCATGCCCATTAAAATTGTTTCAATAACATCATCATAGTGATGTCCAAGTGCTATTTTATTACAGCCAAGTTCCTGTGCTTTTTTGTAGAGATGTCCTCTTCTCATACGAGCACACAGATAACATGGCGATTTTTCCACATCAAATACAGCTTCAAAGATGTCCGATTCAAAGATTGTCACTGGAATGCCCAGAAGCTGTGCATTGTCTTCAATAATTTTTCTGTTCTCAGGACTGTAGCCTGGATCCATAACGAGAAATTTGACCTCAAAAGAGCATTTTCTATGACGCTGTAATTCCTGAAAACATTTTGCCATTAACATAGAATCTTTACCACCAGAGATGCAGACCGCTATTTTGTCTCCCTCCTGGACCAGCTGATATTCATTGACTGCCTTGGTAAATTTACTGAATATTTCTTTATGGAATTTCTTACGAATACTTTTCTCTATATCCTCCTGTGTTACTTTTGACTCCTGCATGCCTGCGATCAACCATGCATTGTAACCACCCTGGTAGCTGTATGCATGAATTCCGTTTTCCTCCAGAAGCGCTGTCATTTCGTCACTTGCAATTCCACGTTTGCACATCAGAATCACTTTCTTATCTTTAGGAATTGAAGAAAAATCTCCATCTTCGATCTGCTGCTTTAACACTGCCTGCTCAATATTTACTGAGCCCGGCACATTTCCGTAGCTATATGCCATCTCATCACGAATATCAATAATCTGATAATCCTTCTGATTCAGCTCTTTTAATTCCTGCCATGTAATTTCTGTTCTATTTTCCACTTTTATCGTACCTCCATCACTTGCTACCCATTTATCTTTTATACAGGTTTTTCAGGTTCTCGATCCTGCTGATTCTAGAAAGCAGAACTCGCCTATTCCTGTCTCCATACAGTCTTGAACTGCTAAAATATTTAATCTATTTGAATTTTCATATTATTATTATCGGGTATCTATGAAATATTGTAACGATAAGAGGTCTGTCTGTCAATGACGTCTGTATAAGAAAGCTTTACCAGCCTGCTGAAATAGTTCCTGTCTATTGGTCGTTGTTTTTTTCAATTGCCTGCACTCTCATATCTTTTGGTTCCCCTTGTAAATACGACATATGCGATCGACCAGAATACAACAGCCAACAGGCACTGAATTCCAACAATTGCTGCAGAACCCGACCGTCCAAGAAAATACGCAGCCGGCAGATATGCCACGAATGCAAATGGAATGACCCAGGTGATCAGAAAACGAATAACTTTTGCATATATTTCCGTTGGATATTTTGCAAATTCTGACAGATCATAGGCCGTCTGCAGAAATGGACCGCTGATCTGGATCCAGAAGGACCAGGATGCATAAAAGAGCTTGATTGAAGTATAAATGACTGCTCCTGCCAGAATTGATACGAAGAATAACAGTACCCGCAATACGTCCACCTTTACAACTCCATGTGCAAGACTACTGATGATCAGCAACAACCCTACCAGCAGTTCGCCGATTGCATCCGGTTGCAGTTTTTCACTGATGACCTGGAACAGTAGATTCATAGGTCGCAGCATATACCGGTCAAAATCTCCATTAACCACCATTCTCCATGCAATGATCCAGATATTATCTGTAAATAAATGATCGATTCCCCTTGGAATCTGCGCAAATCCATAGATAAAGATCAATTCCTGTAATGTCCATCCATTCAGCGTCGGGATTTGCTGAAAAATCAGAACCAGAAAGAGCACTCCCATAATTTCCGTCAGGAAAAATCCCATCAGTCCCATTAGGAAATCCACTTTTGACTGCATGATCATCTTAAAGAACTGTGCGATCATCACCTTATATAATCGAAAATAGCCTCTCCAAACCTTCACCTTTCACCCTCCTGTCATGTGCATATTATAGGAATCACATATACATAACATGTGCTTAGCTTTTACATAGCATTTGTATAGCATGTGCTTAGCATTACATAAACATTTATCCTCCAAGGACCACAAGCCTCTTTGTGACCCTGCGCCAGATCACGGTTCCAATCAGATATAGAAAAATGACCCAGAATACCTGTCGGCACAAAACAAACACCAGCTGTCCTGCACTGTATTTTCCAAGATAGATCATCACCGGAGTATAGACCATTGAGGAGAACGGCAGAAAATCAAAGAGTCTTTGTAACGGCACTGGAAAAAATGAGAGTGGAACCATCTGCCCCATCAGAAAACTGAGCAGTGCAGCCTTGACCATCATCATTCCAAATATATAAGTGGTAAAAAAAGCGATCATTCCAAAGCAAAAGTCGAATAAAACATAGATCAAGAAACTCATTACGCAACTGCACAGATACAGCACCAACAGCCTTGGATCCTCAAATGGTAGATGCAGTACTTTCATTTTATAGATTTCTACACCGGCCCAGATAAATACTGCAGGTGCCAGAAATCGATGAATCACGTCTCCAAATGCTCTTGATACCAGACTGAACCGATAGTCAATCGGTTTGATCAGATTCATAGCGACCGTCCCTTTCACCACATCATCACCGACCCAGTCCGCGATCGAAATCGTGACCAGTGCCGATGTAACATAGATCATAAAGACATAGATCGTCATCTCATTTCTGCTCAGGCCCTCCAGCGTGTCTGCAGACGCACTTCTATAAACCGCCATCCATAGGAAATAGCTGATAAATGAGCCAAACATACTGATAAATATAAATAAAAAGAATGCCCCTCTGTATGCCATCTGCCGCTTGAGTTCATTGATTGCAAATGGCAGATAGACTTTTGCCTTTTTCTTCATTTTATTCCCCTCTACCTTTTTCGTGTGGACCTGTCTGCTCTAAGAACTTTCTTTCCTACATCCACCACACCTTCAATCCACACCATTGTTATAGATTTCTTTTACAATATCAGCCAGTTCTGTCTCACGGATCTGCATATCCTTTACTTCTGTTATCTTCATGACCTGCTCAAGGATCTGTGGAACCTGCACCTTATGTTTATCGAATGAAACGCAATAGGAATTGGATTCCTGATCAAAGTCACAGCAGCACTCCTCCTCTGAAAGCCCTAGCATCTGTGCAATATCAAGCTTTCTGACTTTCTCTGCCTGACTGACTTCCATGGATACCCGACGGATTCTGCCATAGGTATCTTTTAATTTTTCCAGTGTTCCATCATAAATCTTATGTCCCTCATCAATAATAATGATTCGGCTGCAAAGCTCTTCAATATCTCCAATGTCGTGTGTTGTCAGAATCACGGTCGTATGGCACTGTTCATTCATTTCCCTGATAGCATCCCGAATGTGATCCTTGACCACCAGGTCAAGACCAATTGTTGGTTCATCCAGATATAGCACCTTGGGATTATGTAACAGAGCCGCACCCAGATCTGCACGCATCCGCTGTCCAAGGGAAAGTGTTCGTACTGGACGTTCAAAAAAATCCGGCAGTTCCAGTACATCATTTAGAAAATGCATTCGCTTTTGATAATCCTCATTGGATACATGATAGATTTCCTTTAGGATCGTAAAAGATTCACTGACTGGAAGGTCCCACCAAAGCTGTGTTCTCTGCCCAAACACGACACCGATATTCTGTGCATTTTCTTTTCTATGCTTAGATGGATCAATTCCATCGACCAGACACTGTCCCCGCGTCGGTGTCAGGATGCCTGTCATCATCTTGATCGTTGTCGATTTTCCCGCACCATTGCTGCCAATGTAACCGACAATTTCTCCATCCTGAATCTGAAAAGAAATATCATCCACTGCCTTTTTCACGACTTTTTCTGTTGAAAACAGCCCTTTGATGGCCCCTGTCAGTCCCGGATATTTCTTTGCTGATACGAACTCTTTGACTATATGATTTACTTCGATCATCCGCTTTTACCCTCCCCCATACTATCCTAAATATATTATAGAACTGGGAAAAAATGCAGACAATGTAAAAATCCTTTGATTCATAGCAGATTTATTGCAATCTGTATCAACCAAAGGATTTTGCGTTTCTTTTATTCCTATTCCTGTTTTAATTCAATGATCCGATTATCTTGTAATACGGCTGAAAGTCTGTGCGAAATAGATAAGATTGTCCTTTTCGCTCCCGCTTTCTGTAATACTTCAATTACTTTCTGTTCTGTTTCCGAATCCAGGTTCGCTGTCATCTCATCCAGAAGCATGACCGGAGGATCTGTCACAATGGCCCTTGCAATGGAAAGCAATTGTCTCTGTCCCTGTGAAAACATATAATCAGCTACTACAGTCTGATATCCATTTTCCAGCGTTCTGACATACTCATCCATACCAACGAACTGCATCGCCTGCATTACCTCTTCCTCCGTCACTGAGCTATCGCCCAGTGCTATCTGCTCACAGACCGTTCCTGGCACAAAATGAAAACTCTGTTCCACATATCCGAACAACTTTCTCTTCTCACGATTTGGAATCCCAGCTGCTTCCTGACCACCAATTCTGATCTGTCCAGCATCCGGTTCTAGCAACCCCAGAATCAGTTTAAACAGTGTACTTTTTCCAACACCCGTTCTTCCAGCAAATGTCACATTTTCATAAGGTGCGATCTGAATGCTGAAATCGCTGAGTACAGGCATATTTTCCTCATATCCAAATGTTACATGATCGAGGGAAATTGTCACACTATGCTGCTTGCCCATCAGTTTCTCTGCTGTAAGCGCCTCATTCTTGGTGCTGTCTTCCTCTTCTGCCAGAAATTCATTGACTCTGCAGATGCCTGCAACAGCCTGCTGAATGCTCTGCAGTTCCATACCAAGACTCTCGATTGGATTAAAAATATTCGAGATCAGTTCAATAGCTGCTGCGACCATACCAACTGAAATACCAAGAACTGATAACTGATCAGAAGAAAGAATGACCAGTACTGCAATAACCAGTGCCCTGATTACCAGAATGATCGGGGAAAATATGGAATCATAGAAATTGACTTGTTCTTTCGTATCATAATTCTCCTTCAGATAAGTCTGATATCTTTTCTCCATATATTTCTGCTTGCAATAAGAACGGATCATCTGAATATTGTGAATACTTTCCGGTATATGATTATTTACTTTTCCAACACTGGCCCTGTTACTGATCTGTGCTTTCAACATCCTCTTCTGAAACGCTCTGGTAATACCATAGATTACCGGAACCAGCAAAAGAATAATACAGCCGAGCCAGATGCTGAACAGATAAATCGAAATTACGATACCAACTATTTTAAATACATCAATGATCATGCCAACAATTCCATCGGTGAACAATTCCGAAATCGTATCGACATCATTTGTAAATCTGGAAGATACCGCACCAGCCTCATGTGTCGTCAGATATCGGACCGGAATTCTCGAAAGTTTTTCCATCATTGTCAGTCTGATCTTTCCTGTCAGCTTCTGTCCAAAAGAGGTCAGCACACCGGCTTTCACAAATTCAAGCAGACCGATAAATAGAAGTGCCCCAAAGTAGAGTCCGGCTGGAAAGAGCAGGTCACTTCCACTTCTTCCCTGGCACAGATATTCATCCACGATCATTTTTAAGATCTGTGGTGGAAGCAGACTGACTACAACAACTCCAATGATCGTTACCAGAAGCACTGCACTGAGAAGTTTATATTCTGTCAGTACTGAAATTGTCAGGTTTTTGACAGTAGCATTTTTCTTACTGCTCATCCTGGTTCACCTCCATTCTCTTATCTTTTTCTCGCTGCCTGACAGTTCTGTCTGTAACATCCTGTAACGTATATAATTCTCTGTATAGAGCAGAGCCTGCACTCAGTTCTTCATGACTTCCACACAGACATTTTCCCTGCTGTGTCATGAGCAGGATCTGATCCATCTGTGGAAAGACTGCCAGCCTGTGAGAAATCAGGATCATAATACTATCCTTGTAATATTCTTTTAGATTTTGCATGATTTTCTTCTCTGTTGCCGGATCCACGGCCGCCATTGGATCATCCAGAACCATAATTTTTCTTCTATGATATAACGTTCTTGCCAGAGCGATTCTTGCCTGCTGTCCGCCACTCAGTCTGATTCCACCATTTCCAACGATTGTAGAGAGGCCTTCCGGCATGGATCTGAGATCTTCCTCAAAACAGACCATCCGTATGACCTGATCCACATTGCCCTCGTCTCCAATGGTAATATTGTTATAAATGGTGTCTGACATCAGTTGCGCACTATGCCCCTGATATGCGATCAGATCTGATCTTTCTGACATTCCCATATCCTTCAGGTCTTTTCCATTGATCTGAATCTGACCGCCATAATCAGGATATTCTCCAAGAAAAAGCTTGCCAAATGTGGATTTTCCGCAGGCTACTGGTCCAGTCACACCGATGATATCCCCTGAACCAGCCTCCAGATCTAAGTTCGTAAATATTGTTCTGCTATCAGGATATCCGAACTCCAGTCCACTGATTTTTAATTTTACTTTTGTATCTACGGACTGCGTATTATCAGCAATCGTCTGGTACTCCTGAAAATACGGCTTGATCCTTGCCCAGGATACCGCTGCTTTCTGCACAGAATTAAATAATTTTGCTGTTTTACTTGCCTTTAGTGCCATCGCTGCAAATAACGTAATATAGGAAGAAAACATACCAATTGTCCATTTTCCATCTGTGATATTGCTGCTGCCCAGACATATCACGATAAGAACACCCGTCATCGCAATGACATTATAAATCGGCTGCATGGCGTTTTCCCATACATTGGCAGTCACCGCTTTCTTTTCATAGTTTTTTAATTGCCTGCGATAAGCTTGTGTATTTGCTTCTTCCCTGCCATTGATCCTGTAAAGCATGGCATTTTCAATACGGTCGTACGTAACTCCTGAGAGTTCACTGGCCGCTTTTCGGTAGCTGCTCGTATATCGGTAGATCAATTTTTTGAGTTTTTCTGCAATCAACATGGCCACTGGTGTAAATATTCCTGCTAAAATAGTGATTTTCACATCATAGTAAAACAATGTGACCAGGTAGCCTGCCAGTGCAACACCTGTATCAAAAATTTCTGTGGTGAATTTTCTCATACCTTCCACACAGGCATCTACATCTGAAATACTTTTTGTCATGAGACTGCCAAGATTCTCACTCTGCAGTTCACGCTCATTTTTATGTATGATATTATTGTAGATCATGAACCGCATGACCGCATTTGTCCTGTTTGCAAACCTTCTTACGTAGAATCGTTTAAAATATCTTGCGATCTGCACCCCAGCAATGATCAGTACAAAAAGAACTGCCAGCGAAATAACACCTTTCAAGGCCTCCTTATCTGCGATCGCATCAATTAATTTTCCCTGCCAGACAGGTCCGATCAGAAGTCCTATATTATAAAGCAATCCGCTTATTACGATAATTGCTACAGCTTTCTTCTCCCGCAGCCAGTAATTTACCAGATGTGCTGGATCTTTAATTGGTTTCATCATTTATTCATCTCCTGTGTTCAAAAAACCATTTTATTTTCCTATCATACACGCGATATGTATGCATTACAATGCAACTTACAGATTTTTTGCTTTTTTCTTCAATCTCTCTGAACTATCCATATTTTAAGAGTATTTTTTAGATGCTGACTGTAAAATTTATCTGTTCCTATCTACCTCCATATGTGCGCTTTCCTGCTCTGCTGATATTTTCAGTTGAGATTACACATACTAATGAAGCAAATTTACAATATACTGCAAAAAAGTGCAGATTCAAATTAAAGTCTGTAGTTGATGGAGGATACAAATGGAACTACTAATTAAAAATGGAACTTTATTTCCAATGACCGGCCAGGAACCTTTTCAGGGCGACCTTCTGATCCGGGATGGAAAAATCAAAGATATCGCAAAACAGATTCCTGCTCCACCTGATGATGCCCTTCAGATATATGATGCCAGTGGTAAAAATGTCTATCCCGGTATTATTGAGGCACATTGTCATCTTGGTATCTCTGAGGAGTGTAAAGGAAAGGACAGCGATGACTGCAATGAACTCACCAATCCAGTCACACCTTATCTTCGGGCAATTGATGCGATCAATCCAATGGATGCCTCATTTTCCAAGGCAGTCTCCGCAGGAATTACTTCCGCCATGGTGGGACCTGGAAGCAGCAATGTCGTCGGTGGTCAGTTCGTCTTCATGAAGACAGCCGGCTCCCGCTGTATCGATGATCTCATTGTGAAAGCTCCCGCTGCCATGAAAGTCGCTTTTGGTGAAAATCCAAAGACCAAATATGGTTCAAGAGATGTCATGCCCTGTTCTCGTATGGGGATAGCCGCATTATTGCGGGAGGAACTGACAAAAGCACGCGATTATTATGCTGAATACAAACGGTCCGAAAACGCTTCTAATAGCCATAAAGGCAGTGACCAAAAGCCTTTTGCACACGATTTTCATCTGGATCCATGGATTCCCGTGTTTGAAAAAAAGATCCCTATGAAATGTCATGTGCACCGTGCGGATGACATATTTACCGTCTTACGTATTGCTAAGGAGTTTGATCTTGATATCACCTTCGATCACTGCACTGAAGGACACCTGATCGCCGATGCCATTAAGAACAGCGGATTTCCAGCTATTATTGGTCCCGGTCTGACTTCCCGTAATAAAATTGAAACCGTCAATGCCTCTTTTAAGACTGTCAGCATTCTGAACCGTGCCGGTGTCCTTGTCTCCGTCACGACCGATCACCCTGTCACACTGATCCAGTCTCTGCCTTTGTGTGCCGGCATTGCCGTCAGAGATGGCCTTCCACTGGAAGAAGCTTTAAAATGCATTACCATTAATGCAGCAAAGATCTGTCGTGTCGATGACAGGGTTGGAAGTCTGGAAGTCGGAAAAGATGCCGACATTGCAATCTATGAAGGCTGCCCACTTGAGACTATGTCCCATTGTCTGGCAACTATTATTAATGGAGAAGTTGTCTACCAGTATGATCCCGCCGATGAGAAAAAGAACGACATCGCTGCGGATGGAGATAATTAAGAAAATTAAGAAAAGAAGGAATAAAAATGCATCCCGGAGATCGAACCGGAATGCATTTTTACTTTTGAAATGCAATTTTTCAATATAGAAAGAAAACGAATTAATACGTATGTTTCTTTTTGCCCTTTGAAGAACTTGTATCTGTTTCCTCATCTGTACTTGCATTTGTTACTACATTTTTACTGGCATTGGATGCCTTTTTCTTTTTTAATGGATGTTTTGGATTTTTATCCATGCTGATCAACTTCCTTTCTAATTTATGTTCCTTTATAACGTTCCATAAAAGAAAGGTTTTTATACATCCATTTTCATATTTTATAGAGAAAACTCTTCATGTCCATGGATTGTAGGCTCCAGACACGGGATCGTATCGCTGCATTAATTTGTTTGTGTATCTGTCTCATTTGCATCTGCAATAATTGTATTCAGCTTTTTCCACCAACGAAGTAAGATCGGTACTTCCACTGCAAGCATGCAGACCCAGCCAATGAACTGTGCCCATGGAACTGCTGCTATTCCCATCTTGAATAAAAAGATCAGTGGAACCGCACCAAGGCATCTTGAGACGATATTAATCGTACTCGAAAGGAGTGTTACCTTCATTTCTCCCATTCCTCTAAAGAAGCCCTGAATTCCGTTCGTCATTGCCGGCATAATGTACATGACTGAAATCAGCTGCAGATATCTGACGCCAAGTACAATGACAGATTCATCCGATGTGAACAGCTTCATCAATGGTCTTGCACCAAAGAAGCAAAGCAACATAATTGCGACACCGTAGCATCCCTCGATGACCATGCCTTCTTGAAATCCACGTTTGACACGATCGTACTTCTTCGCTCCATTATTCTGTGCCATAAATGCAGTCGTAGCATGTCCAATATTCTGTTGTGGAGTGTATGCAAAATCATCAATCCTATTTACTGCAGCAATTGCAGCAATTGTGCCTGTTCCCATTGTATTGACCATTGACTGCATAACTACTTTTCCGAGTGGCACGATTGCCTGCTGCACTGCCGTTACCCAACCGAACTGAATGGTTCTTTTGAGCAAACTCTTATCCATAACAAGCCAGTCTTTTCCAAGGCATAGGATCTTAACTTTCTTCTTAATGTAAATTCCGCAGAATAGACAGCAAAGCGCTTCGCTCAGTACAGTACTGATAGCGCATCCTGCAATATCCCACTTCAGAACGATTACAAAGAACAGATCTCCCACAACATTTAAAATACTGCTTAAAATCAGAAAATACAGAGGATTTTTACTGTCTCCAAGCGCCCTCAGCGTCGAGGCATAAAAGTTGTAAATAAAGGTAAAGATCAGCCCCATGAAAATGATTCTCAAGTACTGAATTGCCAGTGGACGGATATCATCCGGTGTCTGAATTACATGGAAAATAAATGGTGCGCCCAGAACACAGACTCCTGAAAATACCAGGGCAAAGATCAGGCCTGCGATCATAGTCGTACTGATTTCCCGGCGAAGTGTCTTATAATCCTTTGCTCCGAACTGTGTTCCCATAAGAACCGATGCGCCCATGCACAATCCATTGATGAACAGGATTGCCATGGTAACGATCGGATTACTCGTTCCCACTGCTGCCAGTGCCTCTGATCCAACGAACTTACCGACAATAATGGAATCGACGGCATTATAAGTCAGCTGAAACAGATTTCCAAGTACCAGTGGTATCGTAAATTCTATTAACTGTGGGGTGATACGCCCCTTTGTCATATCTTTGGTCAAAATTTTCCCTTCTTTCAAATATATTTCAATAAATCCAATAGAACTCTAAAAGTCTTTTCTTAATATACTCCATCCGGGTTTATTTTAAAAGAGTTAAGCTGTATTTCCAACATTATCTGTAAAAACTGCGCAAAAAATCAGGACTTTTTTCACCGGAAGCACTTAGAAATGTGCGTTCTGAATCCAACTGCCCTGATTATTTTACTTCCTATTTTGATACTTTTTCTCTCAATGCTTCTTATCTGATTCCTTCTTAATCCTTTACTAAAAATAGCATTTATTTGGTCTTATATGTAGCTGCCTTTACTTTCAGATCAGCCAACCGATCCAGTGCCTCCTGCAAGGTGTCATCCTTCTTAGCGAAGTGGAATCGGATCAGATGATTTACATTTTCTCTAAAGAAACTTGAACCGGGAACCGCAGCAACACCGACATACTGTGCAAGCCATTCACAGAAATCCACATCGTCTGTAACACCGAATTCGCTCACATCCATAAGAACATAGTAAGCTCCCTGTGGCTCCGTAAATGTATAACCGAGATCATGAAGTCCACCAACAAAAAGATTTTTCATATGGGTATAATGTGCCTGCAGCTGCTGATAATATGCATCATCAAATTCCAATCCTGTAACCGCTGCCTCCATCAGAGGTGCTGCTGCTCCAACTGTCAGGAAATCATGTACTTTCTTGATTCTGTCAATAATCACTGGACTTGCAATTACATATCCGAGTCTCCAGCCTGTTATAGAATACGTCTTTGAGAGGGAATTGCAGATGATCGTACGTTCTCTCATCCCTGGTAATGTTGCAAGATAAGAATGTTCATATGGCTGATAGATAATGTGTTCATAGACCTCATCCGTAATTACATACGCGTCATACCTGATTGCAAGATCTGCTATGATCTGCAGTTCCTGACGAGAAAATACCTTACCACATGGATTCGATGGATTACATAAGATCAATGCTTTTGCACCCTTTTTAAATGCGTCCTCAAGTAAATCAGGATCAAATCCAAAGGAAGGTGGTACCAGTGGAACATAGATTGGCTCTGCACCTGACAGGATCGTATCTGCACCGTAGTTCTCATAAAATGGAGAAAAGATCACAACTTTATCGCCAGGATTTGTGACTGCCATCATAGAAGCCATCATTGCTTCCGTACTACCACATGTCACAACAATTTCCTTATCCGGATCTACTTTCATACCAGAGAAATGTTCCTGTTTTCTGGCAAGTGCCTCTCTGAAATTCTGCGCTCCCCATGTCAGTGCATACTGGTGAGGTCCCTGGTGTGCGACTTCACTAAGGCGATCAGTAATTTCTTTCGGCGGATCAAAATCAGGAAATCCCTGTGACAGATTTACTGCCCCATAGCGGTTCGAGATTCTGGTCATTCTCCTGATGACAGAATCTGTAAACCCAGCGGTTCTTGTACTAAGTTCTTTCATCTATGCTTCCTCCTGTTTCCAGTTCTTTCGGATATCTTCCCATTTCTTATCACGTGCTGCAATGATCTGGATGATATCCTCATCCTGCAAATGTCTGAATCTGGCCTGTGCAAGCAGGTAATCCCTGACATTAGCAAACTTATTCGGATTCCTGTTCAAATGAAACTCTCCATTGTAATACTCAGCCAGATACCATAACCCAGTATCAACGACCTGACGTGCTGCATGAACGGTCTCATCGACTGGGATTCCCCAGCCCGTTGGACATGGTGCCAATACATGAATATAGGCCGGGCCATCCGCTTCTGATGCTTTCTTTACCTTATTGACAAAGTCCTCTATATATCCAATGCTTGCGGTTGCCGCGTAGGCTATACCATGTGCTGCAACTATTTCAAACATATTTTTCTTATCCTTCACATTTCCACGAACGAACTTACCAGCTGGCGTTGTTGTCGTTCTAGCACCAAATGGTGTCAGACCGCTCTTCTGGATTCCTGTATTCATGTATGCTTCGTTATCATAGCAGATATAGATGACTTTATCCCCTCTGTCGATTACTCCTGAAAGCGCCTGTATTCCAATATCTGCTGTACCACCATCACCTGCCATGCCCAGGATATTGACATCTTTCAGTCCGAGTGCTTTTGCCGCGGCCGCCATTCCTGTTAGAATCGAACCTGTTCCTGCAAAAGTGGATATGATGGCATTATTTCCGAAACACAACTGTGGAAAGTTAAATCCAACTGCAGACATGCACCCTGCTGGTAGAGCGATAAAAGTTCTTTCTCCAAGTGCTTTTAACGCCATTCTGACTGCAAGACTTCCACCACATCCGGCGCATGCTTTATGACCATAGAAGAATTCATCTTCTGTAATATTTTTTGCTGTAATTCTATCTGACATCATCTTCCACCCCCAGTCCGATCCATTTAATTTTATCTGTATGCCCATTGTCATGCTCTAAGTCTTCTTGATGTCCGATCAGCGTCTCAAAGCAGCCTTCTAGATCTTCTTTGGAAATGTTCCTGCCACCAAGTCCACCGATGAAATCATAAGATGGTATTCTTACATCTTCTTTTACCAGTGCAGAATTGACATTGGTATAAATTGTGCCTTCATACCCAAATGATATATCTTTTTCGAGTGTTCCAATCACTTTGGCATTTCTGACTGTCTGTGCTACCTGTCTGAATGGGAATGGACGAAGGAAACGAAGTTTTAATACCCCTGCCCGGATTCCTTTCTCTCTGTAGGAATCTGCTACTTCTCTGGCAAGCCCTGTAATACTGCCAACCGTCAGTAAAATATAATCTGCATCTTCGCAACGGTATGTCTCGATCATTCCTCCATGACTGCGTCCGAAGATCTTTGCAAATTTTTCGTCTGCTTCTTTGACGACTTCTTCGGTGCGAAGCATTGCTTTATGATGAAGCAGATGGAACTCTGTATTATCTGCAGGTCCTACTGAAAATGCCATATTGACCGGATTTTCCAGACTCATCTTATTCTGCGTCTGATAGGCTGGTAAAAAGGCATCTGCCTCCTCTGGGGTCGGAATAGAAACTGCTTCATAAGTATGGGTCAGAACAAATCCGTCCAGATTGACCATGACTGGTACCTGAATTCTTTGATCTTCAGCTATGTAATAGCTCTCCAATGCCATATCTAGACTTTCCTGCGCATCTTCTACATAGATCTGAATCCAGCCCGCATCCAGCTGGGACACGGAATCTCTCTGGTCTCCGTAAATATTCCAAGGAAGAGCAGTAGAACGATTTGCATTCATCATAACAATAGGAAACCTGCCACCAGCTGCATAAGGCAGACATTCTGCCATATAAAGCAAACCCTGAGAAGACGTTGCTGTAAATGTTCTCGCTCCCATTGCTGATGCACCAATTGCACAGGATAGTGCAGAATGTTCAGATTCTACATGAATAAATTCACTCTTCAGTTCCTGCTCTTCCACCATTTCTGACAGTCGCTCCACAACGATCGTCTGTGGCGTGATCGGGTATGCTGAGATGACCTGCGGTCTTGCAAGTCTGACTCCCTGTGCAAATGCATCATCTCCTGAAAGAAACTTTTTCTGACCATTACTCATGCTTTTCCGCCTCCATTCTGATTGCCTGTACTTTACAGATCTTTGCACAGATTCCACAACCCTTGCAAAAATCATAATCTACTTCTGGTCTGCCCTCTTTTTTCAGTATAACGCCATCTGGACAGTACATATAACACTGCATACAGCCCACACATTTTGTTGGGTCGATCACTGGTCTTATATTTCTCCATCCTGCATTTTTTGTAACCAGATGACCTGCCTGAAAGCAGGTTGCCTGTGGATATTCTGATAATTTCTCAGGCGCGTGATAATTCTGTAATTTCGGTCTTATAGTGCTCATCCCTGCCTCCCTTCTGTCACCTCATCAATGACTGCTATATTTTTATCTACAATTCTCTCTGGCAGATACTCGCCCAGAATCTTTCTGACGTCAGAAGCGGAAACAATTCCTGATTCTTTTGCAAGTAGTGCCAGCATTGCTGTATTACTAACGGGACGCTTTAGAATTCTCTGTGCAATCGCATCTGCATCCAGCACCAGAATATTTTCGTCCTGGTATTTCTGTGGATTGTTGGAATTCATCAGGATTTTTCCTCCTGGTTTCAGATCCTGTAGTGCCTGTGGTGAATAAATTGTTTCATCCAGATAGACGATATAATCACATTTTGTAATCGTGCTCCTGTCACTGACCGGATGCTCACTGATCTTCGTAAATGCCTGTATCGGAGCACCCCTCCGCTCTGGTCCAAACGACGGAAATGCCAGTGCTGACAATCCTTTGCTGACCGCCGCTGCGCCGAGTAATTTGGAAGCTGTAAATGCTCCCTGGCCTCCTCTACCGTGCCATCTGATTTCTATCATATCTGTTTCCTTCCTTTCTCAATACCAGCCTGTATAACTGTGAACCAGTTCTGAAAATTACAGTATTCTATTTTCTGGATTTCTTCCTGCGTCAATCCCATATGTTCCAGCTTTTCAAGTTCCCTGTACGGATTCCACATTGGAAAATCACTGCCAAAGAAGAAATGTCTGACACCAAATTTATCGATCATTCGCCTTAACTCTTTTGCTGTGATAAAAGACAGCGTACTCGACAGATCAAAATACAGCCGCTCATTCGGTTCCAGATCATAGGCCTCATCCCAGTGCTGATAACCGCCTAGATGCGCTGCCACAATGTTCTGTTTCGGGAACCTCTCCCGCAATCTTTTCAAACGTAGCGGGCTTGATGCATCACTTTTAGGATCTCCCATATGAAAGAGTACCGGTAAATTTCTTTTTTCTATGGCTCTATATATAGGATCCATTTTTCTATCGTCAATTGCAAAATGCTGAAAGTCAAAGTGAAATTTCACACCATATAATCCAAGTTCTACGATCCTGTCGAGTTCCTCTTCATAGTTCTCATAATCCCGGTGAAGTGTGCCAAATCCGATCAGATGTCGGTTCTTAGCACATACCTTTCCAATAAATGTATTAATCGCTTCCGTCTGCTGTGGAACAGATGCCGGTGAACATACCAGTTGCTTTTCTATTTTCCAGCAGACTTCCTGCTCTTTTCTGCACAGCTGCGACTGTTCTCTGACTGCCTGCAGCTGTGAGACTGTTCCTTGGGTATACATAGGCAGTTTATAAAAATTCCCTACATAATCCCTCGCCTTTCCGGCTATCTTATCCGGAAATATATGATTATGGGCATCTATTACCAGCCTATATCTCATAACTCAATGTTCTCTCATCAATCAGACGTTTTGCCTTATGAGTCGCTCTTGGCAACTCGCCGTCTTTTAAGATGGTCACTTCTGCTGGTTTTACTCCGACACGTGCCTTTAAAGCAACAGAGATCTCTTTTTGTAATTCTTCATCCGGCTGTGTATTGTCAGCGGACTTTTCAACCTCAACTGCATACCGGGTCGTGTAATTCTTCTCAGATACTCTGATCAGATATTCTCCTGTAATCCCTTTAATTGTACGAATAACATACTCGACATCACTTGGAAATACATTGACACCAGAAACAATGAACATATCATCTTTTCTGCCAACAACGTGGATCCTTGCATGAGTACGACCGCAAGCACATTTATCTCTATTGACATAGCCAATATCTCCTGAACGGAAACGAATCATTGGTCTTGCATGTTTTCTCAGCGTAGTAAATACGAGCTCGCCTCTTTCTCCGTCTGCTACCGGTTCTCCTGTATGCAGATCCAGCACCTCGACCAGCACATGATCTTCTGCAATGTGAAGACCGTCGTGATACTCACATTGTGCCGCACATGCACCAAAGATATCTGAAATACCAAAGAAATCATATACCTTTGCATCCCACAGTTTCTCGATTGCATTTCTGGTCGCATCAATGGAGCCGCCCGGCTCTCCTGCAACAATGATCTTATTGATAGAGAGATCCTTTGCAGGGTCAATGCCCTTTTTCTTAGCTGTTTCACCGAGATACCATGCGTAAGATGGTGTAGTCCAGATCATCGTCGGCTGATATGTCTTAAGAATGAACAAAAGTCGCTCTGATGGAATCGTTCCGCCCCAGATACATAACGCTCCAAGATTCTGTGCGCCAATTACATCTGGTCCACCAACGAACAGTGAAAAATTCAATGCATGCACGTAACGATCCGTTTTTCTCATGCCTGCCTGATAGAATAATCTGCTCTCCACATTCTGGAATTCATCAAAGTCCTGCTTGGTAAATGGACTCATTGTTGGCATTCCTGTAGATCCGCTTGAAGTCGAGATAAATACGACGTCCTTTTCATCTACTGCTGCCATCTCCCCAAGAAAGCTTCCAACTCCCTGTGTTTCACGCTCTGTCTGTTTGTTGACAAAGGGGAATTTCTGTAGATCTTTTAGTTCTTTAATATCTTCTGGTTTTACACCAGCTTCGTCGAATGATCTTTTATAATGTGGGGAATGTTCATAAGCAAATGCTACGATTTCTTTTAATTCCTCCAACTGCAATTTTTCAAGTTCTGGTCTTGGTAATGTTTCTAATTCTTCATCCCAGTACTTTGATTCCTGTGTGAACTGGGTCGTTGTTCCTGCCTTTATTTTCTCTGCCATACAATTGTCCTCCATGCTCTTCTAAAAAAGTTCTTAATTCCTATCGGTTAAGTATGTTATAAGTATAATCTATATTTCCATATTGTGGTAATCCGTAAATACTATTGCTAGTTATAAACGCTTACTATACCCACAAAAGAATGGCAAAAAAAAAAGGATCTGCTAACATTTTTTTCTGTTAGTAGACCCTCTGTTTCCGTTTGAGGCACAATTTGTATTAAAGTACCTTATCCTTATATTTTTCTAGCTGACTGATATAGTTCTCTCCCAATACGCTCAGTGGCATTTTATGTTTCTTAATATAGCCGATTGTCATGCTCTCCTGTGTATCCAGCGGAATTGCTGTATATTCATTTCCGTTGAGTTCTTCGCATATAATGCCAGAGCACAGGGTATATGCATTCAGGCCGATCATCAGATTTAGAAATGTAGCACGGTCATCGGCCTTGATGATCTGTTTATAATCATAAGTACTCAGGACTTCCTCCGCAAAATGGAAGGAATTATTGTCCCCCTGCTCAAAGGACAGGCATGGATAATCCGCCAGATCCTGCATACTGATCAGCCTCTTCTTTGCAAGCGGATTCGATTTACTCAGATACACATAGATTCTGCAGTCAAAAAGTGGTACAAATTCCAGGTCAGAGACACGTAAAATCTTTTCCAGAACCTTACGGTTAAAATCATTGAGATAGATGATTCCCAGTTCGCTCTTCTGCATTTTGACATTATCGATCACTTCATGCGTCTTTGTCTCATGAATGGCAAATTCATATTCATCTGGCGTATATTCCCTCGCCATTTTGATAAATGCCTCCACTGCAAATGTATAATGCTGCATAGATACGCTGAATTTCTTTTTTGAATTTTTGTTGCCCGTATAACGATCTTCCATCAACTGATAATGTTCAAGCATCTGTCTTGCATAACCAAGAAATTCTTCGCCCTCAGGTGTAATCACAATTCCTCGGTTCGAACGAATGAACAACTGTATATGAATCTCGTTTTCAAGTTCCTTGATCGTACTGGACAGACTGGGCTGTGTTATAAATAATTCTGCAGCCGCTTTATTAATTGATTTATTGTCTGCAATCGTCACCGCATATTTTAACTGTAATAATGTCATGTTCTCCTCCTGTTCTGCCTGAAAATTTCATCTGCCTTTACTCTAACAGTTTTTTACTAAAATATCTATCCCCTCTATCAGGAAAAAGTGTAACAATTTTTCCTTTTCCGATCTTTTTTGCCAGACGGATACTGGCCGCAAGTGCTGCACCTGATGAGGACCCAGCAATGATTCCTTCCTTTGCCGCAAGCATTCTAGCTCCTTCATACGCCTCCTGGTCTGTCACTTTAATGACATCGTCCACCAGGCTCATATCCATGGTCGCCGCAATAAAATCATTTCCGATTCCCTCGATGTCATAATCCGCATGTTCTCCACCACCCATTGTCGATCCGACCGGATCCGCGAGGATTCCCCTGATAGATGGATTCTTTTCCTTTAAATACTTTGCAATGCCAGAATATGTTCCACCACTACCGGCACCTGCAACAAAATAATCAATATCCTGCAGATCATCATAGATCTCTTTTCCTGTCGTTTCATAATGCGCTTGTGGATTTGCCATATTATCGAACTGACCAAGTGAAATAGCACCAGGAATCTGCTTTTTTAATTCTTCTGCTTTCCTGCCTGCTCCAAGCATGCCTTCTTCCCTTGGTGTATGTACGATTTCAGCCCCCAGTGCCTTCATCAGGATCTGTTTTTCCATGGAGAATTTCTCTGGTACCACAAAAATAATGCGGTATCCCTGATTCAGTGCTGCCATAGCGATTCCAAGACCAGTATTACCGGCCGTAGCCTCAATAATCGTACTACCTTTATGGAGTAATCCTTTTTCCTGTGCATCTCTGACCATGTAGATTCCCGTCCTGTCTTTCACACTTCCGGATGGATTATATAACTCCAGTTTTGCATAAATCTGCGCTCCGCCCTCTGGTATTACATGATTCAGTTTGACCATTGGGGTATTTCCAATCAATTGCTGCATATCATCATAGATCATATTGTCTGCCTCCCTCTTTTATGCTAAATTCCTGCTAAGCGATTCCTGTTACTTCTGTTTTATGCTGTTACTTCTGTTTTATGCTGTTCGTTCTTTTCAGGTTATTCCTGTTGTCTTACACCTGTTCCCTTATTTATGCCTCTTTAATTGCATGATCCAGATCTGCGATCAGGTCATTTACGTCTTCTATTCCAACGGATAAACGAATCAGATTATCCGTGATACCAACCTGTTTTCTAATTTTTTCAGGAATTGAGGCATGCGTCATGCTCGCCGGATGGCATACAAGTGATTCCACACCACCAAGACTCTCAGCCAGCGAAATAATCGAAAGTCCATCAAAGAACTTCTCTTTCTTCCTATCATCTATAAGCTCAAAAGAAATCATAGCACCAGCTCCATCTGCTTGTTCTTTTTGCAGCTGATATCCTGGATCTGTGGATAAACCTGGATAATATACATTTTTGACTGCTGGATTTTCAAGCAGCCACTCTGCAACTTTCTGTGCATTTTCCTGATGACGATCCATTCTGACTCCAAGTGTTTTGATTCCTCTGATCAGAAGAAATGCATCAAATGGTGGTAGCACACCTCCTGTTGAGTTCTGGATAAAGTAAAGACGTTCTGCCAGTTTCTCGTCTCTTACCACGACCAGACCTGCAATCAGATCACTATGTCCGCCAAGATACTTTGTTGCACTGTGAAGCACGATATCCGCTCCAAGTTCCAACGGTCTCTGCAGATATGGCGTCATAAATGTATTGTCTACCACAAGCAGTTTCTGATGTTTATGCGCCACACGTGCCATTTCTCTGATATCTGTAACTGTCATCAATGGATTTGCAGGACTTTCAATAAATAACGCTTTGACTTCATCAGTGATTGCTGCATCAACGACTGCACTATCTGTTGTATCCACGATTTCATATTGAATACCGAACTGTACGAACACCTGACTTAACACACGAAATGTGCCACCATAGACATTTCTGGAAATCAGGATTTTATCTCCTGTCTTGAAAAGTGTCAGGACTGCCGTGATTGCTGCCATGCCCGAAGCAAACGCAAGACCATACTTTCCTTTTTCCAACTCTGCAATAAGCTTTTCAGCTGCTTCCCTTGTCGGATTGCCTGTTCTGGAATATTCATATCCCTTGTGCTGCCCCAGATGTACCTGTTTAAAAGTAGATGTCTGATAGATTGGAACATTAACTGCTCCCGTTCTTTCATCCCCATCAATGCCTCCATGAATCAATGTGGTTGCCTTCCCTGCTTTCTTGTTGTCCTTAAATTCTGATGCCATAATAGTTTCCTCCTGTTTGATTGATTGTTCTATGCTCATGCTGCCTTTTTCCTATTTCGCTAAATGTTATCTCCATAATTCATTTTTTCCCGTCTTTCTAGTAAGAGGAAATGAATATTTTCATACGCCCGCATCTGCTCAGAATTCCGGAAATAGCAATCCTGGATTCTAGCCGGCGTCATGTGCTCCCTGATCATAAATCCCATATTGCCAACGATCCTGCGCAATAAATCAAGTGAAATGCCACCCTTCATTGTTTCCCCCATTTGATCCGTCATCTCAAGAAGTTGTTTCATCCTTTCCGGAATCAGCTTTTGCCCTTCTTCATCAAGGTCATAGTGTTCCGGATAATCAAATACAATCTGACAAGGTCCCTCTGACAACCTGCCAAATGTCTGCAGTGTTTCAGCAAATACCGTTTGCGATAGATAATAGGTCACGCCCAGAATGGCAATAAATGTTTTTCTTTCCGGGCGAAATCCCGCCTGTAACAATACCTGCCCCAGATCCTGTCGTTCAAAATCAATCGGTACCAGATGTGTATGCTCTGGTAATTTCCATCCCGCCTGTCTGATCCGTTCCAGCTTCATTTTCTGTGTATCCGGGTGATCCAGCTCAAAGATCTCCAGTCTGGGATTTCTGTTACGAAATGCAAAACTGTCTAATCCGGCCCCACAGATAACATACTGTGTCGGCTCCTGCAATTCCTGCGCCTGTCTTGAATGTGCAAATATCACCAGACGTTCTTCTGCATAACGTACACGTGGCAAAATGATTGGTGCGATCATACGATCCAGAAATTCTCCATACCATGGATCTTGTTTACCTGCCAACTCTTGTTCTGTTTGTGTAACTGCTCCCCTACACATTTCCTGGCCAGTTCTCAATTCCGCTCTTTGCTCTCCCTGCTGCCTCATTTGCTGCTGGGAGTCCTGCCAATTTTGCTGCCTGCTTTCCTTTTCTGCTCTCTGGAAAGATTCCTGCCTGTTATCCTGCCCTACGCTCTGCTTTGTTTCCTCCGATATTCCCTCCATTACTCCAGTCGTCATTGTGCCGACCTGCTCCTTCATCCTATCGTACCCCTTACGTCCCAGCAGACCATAAGCAAGATAATCATTATAAATGTGTCTGCTCTGATATCTGGAATGATACGCCCTCGTAAATGCGCATAACTGAGCTGTGGTACTCGCTTCTCCACGCTTCATACCAATTCTCCTTTCCTTCCAATCACATTGTGCAACCATATCCTATATACAAAAAAAAGATGCATTTTCATGCATCTGTCCCCTCTTTTTACTGCTTAGGAATTCGCACAAAAAGTAGCCGTAGCATCCTTATATTCTCTGCTACAGCAACAACAGCCATACTGTCTCTTTCCAGTTCTGTCATTCTCCTTAATTTCCGTCTGCCATACATTGGCTGTGCTTGCGACTACTTTCATCATTTCTTCCTCCCTTACCTATTGATGTCCTTATTCCTACTATTCATACTAATAAACTATGATTAGTATGCTTTGAATATATACCCAGTGGAAGTTTTTGTCAATACATAAAATGAAAGTAATTAAAAAAGGACAACTAGTTCTTTTCTAATATAAAAAAAAGACCTTACAGTCCACATCTGTCCTGACTATAAGATCCTTTTACCCTTATATGCATTCTTTCAGTTTTTCCTTTGCCATCCCCACATACCAAGTCGTTCCACCATGTTCCACTACAAATGTAAAACATTCTCTTGCTTCTGTCATCTTCTGTTCATGCAGATAGACAAGCCCCAGATAATAACGAAAAGAAACCTGAGACAACATTGATTTTTCTCTTTCCAGACCAATCTTCAGAATTTTCTCTGCACCATCAAACTGATTGGAAATGATGCCTAGCTGAACTTTTTTATACTCATAGGCATCCATATATTTTCTGCGGTTCTTTTCGAACAGCTTTTTCGTTTTTAATACCTCTTGCATACATGCCAGATCCATTTCTGCCTCCATCAACTGGCCCGTTCTCATGTAGTAGGTCGCACGATTATTAAAAAATACGATCTGTCTGAGTACATCTACATATTTTTTCACACTTAATGGCGTCACCTGATCCAGATATTGCTTTCCTCGTTCTAAATTTCCTGCATCTATATTTCCAGCTGATAGACTAATTCTGATCGTATTTTTATTCCCTTCTTCCGTCTGCTGATTATATAGTTTTTCCATTTCCTCTACGAACTTTTGTGGCTTACATTCATTATACAGGTAAGTATTAATCTTTCTAATTCTCTTTGCTGCAACTATAGAAAATATAGTCGCCATAATCAAGATCCATAAAAATGCTAGTGCTATTGCCATTCCAACATTATTATTTATAAATAGCTGCCAAAAAATAATTGCAAATGCACCTGTGATACTTGTGACATAGTACCCGATTCTCGTACTTCGAAGCATTTTTAACATCATATCCTCCATATTTCGTTATCGATTCAGTCCCAAAACCTTACCTGGGCTGCTGCATTCATACGGAATGCTCTTATTCCTATTGTTTTCTTTGCTTATTATATAACATATTTCCTTATCCTTCCAAGTATACTTTCTTCCTATTTGACCGAACCACATGTACCGTTATGTGCACCTTTCTGCCCTCAGATGACATATAAACGACATATCTGCCCACTAACTGTGATAAGTATAAATACCACAACAAAAAGACACCCGCATGCAGATTCTTACACTTACTGCCACCTGCATACTGACGTCTTTTCTGTTCTTTCACCATCTTTCTTATGGTTGTATATTATACTTCTTTCTTTAACTCTACCTCTATTTTGCTCTCTCTTATAATTCTATCTATCTTTTGCTTACTGGTTTCATTCTATATTTTGATCACTGATTTCATTCTATCTTTATTATGATCTCTATCTCTTAAGGCTTTTGTTCTCTACCTTAAGAAATATAATTTCTATCTCTTATGCCCCTCATCTAGGATCCTCATCTCATACTGTCTGTTTTTGTCTTTTCCCGCTAACAGCTCTTTTTTTCTGTTTTTCCATGCTGGCTGATACATACTGACAGAACGCATTTCTTTTATCGCCCAGGACCTTATTATTCAGTACATAGCCATGAGACTGGTCGGAATAAAGGATGACCATTGTTGGCTTTACTGCAAACCCTTTTATACTGCTCCAGGCAATCTCTGCACTCTGCTCATTTGTGCTAATATGTACACCTTTTTCTCCAAATATAAGTTCCGTGTCACAGGAAATACCTGCTGCCATCTTTCTTGCCTTCATCCATACTGCAAGTGGTTGAATGACTGTAAAGAGACAACATCCAATGAGCATGCACACCTTTAGTAAAACATTTGCCCTTGCCCAGAAACTGCATGCCATAACGATCATCGCTACTGTAAATACGATGTTACAGATACCGGCTATCGAACCATAAGTATAATACATGGATAACTGCCAATAATCTCTGGCACTCGTCCTGCAGGTAAAATAATACATTTTATCAGCTCCTTTGTATAATATTTGTCGTTTTCCTGTTATTCACCTGACTAAAGTCACTGTACTAACACTACATACTAATCGCTGTACTAACACTAATACTACATACTACTCACCGTACTAATACAAATACTACATGCTTCTCACCGTACTAATATGAATACTACATACTACTGACTACTCACCATACTAATATGAATACTCCATGCTTCTCACCATACTAATACGAATGCTGCTGGATCAATGAGCAAATACAGTTGGAAGCCACAGGCTGATCTGTGGAATAAATGTAATCAGCAATAAAGTGATCAGCATGCACAGATAGAATGGAAGGGTAGCTTTTACGACCTTTTCCATTGATACCTTGCTGACTGCAGAACCGATAAAAAGTACCGCACCAACTGGTGGAGTCAGAAGACCGATACCACAGTTCAGAACTACCATAATACCGAACTGAATTGGATCGATTCCAATGGATTTTGCAATTGGAAGCAGGATAGGTGTTGCAATCAGAATGATTGGTGCCATATCCATAATACATCCAAGAACCAGAAGAATCAGATTTAATAACAGTGCAACCAGAATTGGGTTTGTTGTCAGACCTGTAATCGCATTTGCTGCCAGATCTGGTACATGCAATGTTGTCAGACAGTATCCAAATACACTTGATGTTGCAATCAGTATCAGAACGATGGAAAGTGTATCCACACATTCACTCAATACACGCCATACCCCTTTCCAGTCGAGGCCTTTGTAGATAAATACACTGACGATCAAACTGTAGATAACAGCGATGGCTGCTGATTCTGTTGCTGTAAATACACCGCCAACAACACCGATGACAACGATCAGAACTGCTGCCAGTGCCCAGAAAGATACACTGAGCTGTTTTAAAAGTGTCTTAATGCTGAATTTCGCACCCTTCGGGTAATTTCTTCTGACAGAAATAATATAGGAACCGACCATCAGTGATGCTGCCAGTAAAGCTCCTGGTAAATATCCTGCCAGGAACAGACTGCCGACTGAAAGCCCACCTGCTGTCGTCGCATAAATGACCATGTTATGACTTGGTGGAACAAGCAGTCCCTCACAAGATGAAGTAATGGTTACTGCTGTTGAAAAGTCTGCATCATATCCCTGATCTACCATCATAGGAATCAGAATAGAGCCTAAGGATGCTGTATCTGCCGATGCAGATCCTGAAATACCACCAAAGAAATAAGAAGCAACGATATTGACCATTGCCATACCACCACGCATCCAGCCAACACAGGCATCCGCCAGTGCGATCAGCTTTTTCGAAATACCGCCCGATCCCATCAGACAGCCCATGGTTATAAAGAATGGAACTGCCATCAGACTGAAGGAACTAATTCCCTTGACCATCTGCTGACAAACGACCGTAAGTGGCTTTCCCTGCACGATCAGACACAGAATAGATGATAATGCAACCGCATAAGCAATTGGAAATCTCATAAATACCATGACCAGAAAACTGATCAACAGTACACATATAGCGAGTGTATTTACATTCATGCTTTTATCTCCTCCTTTACAAAAAATGCCTTCAAATGATTATAAAGGGTCTCAAGTTCAAAAATGATCATGACCAGTCCAGCCAGTGGAACCGGGAAATACATCCAGAACTTGGAGAGAAATGGCATGCTGACATAGGTACCTTTGGAACCGATTCCTGCTGCATACTTCCATCCGACTATCAGCATGATGAAGCCCAGAATCATGACTGCTACATCTGCTATGACATCCAGACTTTTTACCAGATTCTTTGGCATATATATATCCAGTGCTGTCATTCTAATATGTGCTCCACGTTTAATTGCAAGGGCTGCAGATAGAACTGCCATATAAGCCATACAGGTCAGTACCATCTCCTCGCTCCATGCCGGATCCGGAATAAATGAGACATATCTTCCAACAACAGACATACTAGTGATCAGAATATCCACGATCAGAAGCAGTTTACAAATGATCATAACAATCCGGTAAACCATGTTATATACCGGTTTTAGTTTATCTATCTTTTCAAATACCGATTGCATATGTATCCTCCTACCAGTTATTGATTTACTGCGTATCTACTTATTTTGTTTTTAAATCGAGGATCTTCTGATACAGTTCTTTGTTATCCTTGGTAGAAGAATCGATCAGATCCTTACAAGCATTCTGCCATGGAGTCTTATCATTAACTTCAACGATATTACAACCACTGGCCTTTAACTCGGATAATACATCATTTTCTGCTGATTCCGATGTCTTAGCATTGAAATCTTCTGCATATTTAGATGCTTCTTTTAAGATGTTCTGCTGATTCTCTGATAATTTATCCCAGCTGCTGTCTGAAATAATAACTTCAACGGCACCTAATGTATGACCATCTAGAATCAGATTATTTGCTACTTCAGGAAATGCATTGGATTTATAATTTGCGATTGGCTGTTCTGCACCATCTACGACACCAGTCTGTAATGCTGAGTACAGTTCATTGAAAGATACAACTGTAGGATTTGCTCCAAGGGAGTTGACCATACCAGTCATAATAGGATCGTTGGAAACACGGAGTTTCATGCCCTTCAGATCATCTATTGTCTTGACTTCTTTTGTTGTAAAGAAATGACGGAATCCCTCTTCTCCATAGAAAAGGCCTCTGACACCAAGTCCGAGATCATGTGGCTCCATCAGAAATTCATCCGAAAGGTCACTGTTAACGAAATTCCAGTAATGTGTTCTATTTTCAAATGTATAAGGAATGGATAAAAGTGTAGATTTCTTTGCACCGTAACTTGTCAGTGCAAATGCTGAGATTCTGGCGACATCGATCGTACCACCGCCGCCGAGCATTGTATCGAGTACATCATTTTCAGATCCAAGCACACCGCTTGCCTGAAGGTCGACCTTGATCGATCCACCTGATAATTCTTCTACTTTTTCTTTAAATGCGTTATCAGTCTTACCAACGATCGTATCCAGCGGATTGACCTCTGCCATAACAAGTGTTACCGTTGCATCCCCAGATGCATCATCTGTTTTCTTTGTGTTTCCACAAGCACACAGAGAACCAACCATAAGAGTTGAAAGACCAATAGCTACCAGACTTCTTAATTTCATATATTTTTCCTCCTCATATATAAATAATATATATTGAATTACCACAAGTGCAATACTAACATGTTAGTTGTTAGAATACAATTGATGATATCCACATAAAACAGATTTATTTTTGTGCACTTTTACATGTTTTAAATATGTTTTCATCGCTTTTATGTGTATTTTGCACTTGTATTGTGGTTATCCTGTATACACCATCTTGATTAGGAAAATATTATTTTACAGTTTATTGTTCTACTAATACGTCTGTTCCTCAAAATAATCAGGGAATCTGTCAATGATCTCCTGCTGATCGATTTCAATTCTGCGAACATGTTTCTTTAAGATCCTGGCAAAAGCTTTTCCATCTTTTTTCTGAGCAGCCTCTATCAGCGCAAGATGTTCTGCAACCGTTTTATGACTGATCTGCTCACTGTTCATCTCTGCAAGAAAACGGATACGGTTGTAATGTGTCATCTGCGTATCAATGATTTCGCGTGCAAGTGCCTCTTTGCTGCATTCATAGATCATATCGTGAAATGAATTATCGATATCGATACGGGAAACATGCTCCATCTCCGGCTCTTCCTCTTTTTGTCTTCCCTCATGTCTTGCGATCTGATATTCCGTCAGCCTACGGAGCAGCTCCAGATTTTCTTTCATTTCATTCAAGACCTGTTCATTACAGTTTTCTACAAAACGATCTGCCATTGAGCATTCCAGGCTCATTCTTACGAACCACTCCTGATTGGCTCTGTCCAGATTGATTCTAGCTACATAGGTTCCCGACTTAGGAAGAATCTTTAAAAGCCCCTCTTTTTCCAGCTTTACAATTGCCTCTCTTGCTGGTGTTCTCGAAACCTGATACCTGCTTGCCACTTTTTGTGCACTGATCACATCTCCTGGAACGAGGACAAATGTCATAATATCTTTCTTCAGTTTTCTATAGGTCAGATCATTTAATGATTCTGTTCTGGCCTCCTCTTTCTTTGCCACTGACATAGTATGTCTCCTTTCTTTCAAATATTCCAGTCTGTCCAATTTATTTTAAATGTAAAGACAGGCCTGCCATTATTTCCAAACAGCAGACCCGTACTATTTTTATTATTTTACCATTAACTGAGGTATTTTTTCAATGTCTGTCTAACAGCGCCCACGCCATGGATTTCTTCTACAAACATTTCCTCTATCTTATCGCCTACTCCGGCTTCATACAGATCCAGACCAAATATATTCGTATTAGACAAAATCGGTCTTAACTGTCCCTTATAACTCTCCGGCTCACCTACCTTAATTCCTGCCAGCTGTTTTGTCAGTTCATCCAGCATTGGATCTGCTGAACGGTCAAATGGCTCTCCATTGTCGTTAACGCCAAGAAGATATCTGCACCAGCCTGCGATTGCAAGCGGAATTGCAGTAAGTGCGGAAGCATTTCCGTCCTTAGATACATAGGCACGGATTGTCTCCCCATAGCGGATACCGACTTTCTGTGATGTATCTGTGGCAATTCTCTGCGGTGTATCCGGCATAAATGGATTTGGGATACGGACATTGATGACCTCATCTGCAAATGCCTGTGGCGAAATAATGCCAGGATCCGTAACAACTGGCATGCCCTCTTTGAGCCCGATGTCCTTTACCAGTCTTACTAGTTGAGCATCTTTCATCTCATCTGCAATCAACGTGTATCCAAGTACACATCCGTATACTGCAAGTGCCGTGTGCAGTGGGTTCAGACAGGTCGTGACTTTCATCCGTTCCACCTTATTGACCGTATCACGGTCAGCCATGTATACACCCGCTTTTTCAAGCTGTGGACGACCATTTGGGAAGCGGTCTTCAATGACCAGATACTGTGGTCCTTCCGCATTTACAAATGGTGCAATATACGTGTTCTTACCTGTGACCACAATTCCCATATCTTCAAGTCCTGCATTTTCAAGTGTTTTCGCTACTGATTCAGCCGGTCTTGGTGTGATCTTATCGATCATCGTCCATGGAAATGCGACTTTGTCTTCATTTGTAATATAATCTTCAAACTTCTGATCGACAAAACCTTTCTTTTCCCATTCTTTTACCATCGTTACCACAGATGATTTCAGTTTCTCGCCATTGTGAGAACAGTTATCCATGGAAACAACTGCAAGTGGTGTTCCACCAGCCTGAAACCTTTCATAGAGCAATGCCGCAAGGACTGCCATGGCTGAACTCGGTTTGGCTGGCCCATTTTCAATATCCGTCTGAATAAATGGGAAGAACTCTCCCTGGGCATTTTTTATTGCATATCCCTTTTCCGTGATCGTAAAGGAGACCATCTGCAGATCTGGATTACGAAAGATCTCTTTCAGCCTGTTCCACTCTTCTTCCACATCTGCCTGCGCCTTAATTGCCTCGGACAACGAGCCCAGCACCTGCTTCGTGGTGCTTCCATCTTCCTTCAAGGTTACCGCCAGGACCAGATTGTCAAATGGACGGTAGATCTTGTCTACTACGTCAAAATCAAATGTTTCCACGCAGGTGATTCCCTTGTCGCTAAGCCCTTGTTCAATCAGTGTATTTGCGATTTCTCCAATAAATATACGAAATATATTACCGATACCAAAATGCACCCAGACTGGTGCTTTTTTTGTCTCCTGAGCTACTTTCGCAACATCATAGGATGGGATCTGAATTCCTGCCTTCTCCCATTGTTCTTTGCTTTTCAGCTCTTCTATTGAAAGTTTCATCTAGCTTATCCTCTCTTTCCGATCTCTCTTTACAATCTCTATTTTAGTTTTCCTGTCTATCGATTTACTTCATGCATAAATATCTGTCTATGCTTCGAAAATAGGATTGTTAAAATTTTGTTCCTGTCTCTGTGAAGTCTCTAAAATGTTCCCTTATGCCTTTGCATTTTTGTCGATTGCTTCCCAGAGGCCATTCAGATATGTTGCACCGAGTGCTCTGTCGTACAGCCCATATCCTGGCATCGCTTTTTCGCCCCAGATCATTCTTCCATGATCCGGACGGATTGCTCCATCAAATCCAGTCTCATAAAGCGCCTTCATAATTTCATACATATCCATTGAACCATCTTCTGATAAATGTGCTGCTTCCTCGAAATCTCTTGGGCTGTTATACTTTAAGTTTCGGATATGTGCAAATGGAATTCTGCCTTTTGCCGCTCTGATAATCGCACAGATATCGTTATTCTGATTTGATCCAAGAGAACCTGTACAGAGCGTAATTCCATTATACGGCTTATCTACTGCCTTTAACAGTTTCTGAATTGAATCCAGTCCTGTGACGATTCTTGGCAGCCCAAAGATCGGCCATGCCGGATCATCAGGATGAATCCCCATCCGCATATTATATTTTTCACAGACTGGCCCAATTGCTTCCAGAAAATAGACCAGATTATCGAAGAGTTTTTCGGAATCTATGTCACTGTACATTGCAAATAGTTCCTTTAAACGATCTAATCTCTCCGGTTCCCAGCCCGGCATTACATACCCCTGAGACATTTTTTCAACAGACTCTTTCATATGCTCTGGATCGATCTGATCGACTGTATCCTGATTATACGCAAGCACCGTTGAACCATCCGGTCTGACTCTGGCAAGATCAGAACGAGTCCAGTCAAATACAGGCATAAAGTTATAACATACCATATGAATTCCTGCTTTACCGAGAGATTCCAGTGATTTAATATAATTTTCTATATGTTCATCTCTCTTTGGTGAGCCTATTTTGATCTCATCCGAGACGTTCACCGATTCAATTCCTGTAATCTCAAGACCTGCTTCTTCTACTACTTTCTTTAACTCTCTGACTTCTTCCTCCGTAAATACCTCACCTGGCTGTTTTCCAAACAATGTTGTAATTACACCTTTTACACCTGGAATCTGTCTGATCTGTTCGAGTGTTACTGTATCATAGCCCGGACCATACCAGCGCAATGTCATCTTCATACCTGTTACCTCCTTGCGATTAAACTAACATGTTAGTTTTGGCTTTATGTTATCATTATCCTACTCCCTTGTCAACAAGCAGAATGGAAATTTTTTCTTGATTTTTGTGTATTCACCTGCTTTTTTGCAAACAAAAAAAGAAGTAAAACTCTGACTGTTTTACCTCTTTCTAGTTTGTGATGAAACTTATTTTTTATACAGGTTCCATCCCGATCTCTATTATTTTCTATTCTAATTTGAATTTTATACTTTACTCGTTCCTATTCAAGCATCAGACCTGGTTGCCAATTTGTTGGCTACTTCCAAGCTGAGTAAAACTCTCATGATTCCGGTTTGAAAAATACTCTTACAATTCCAACCTGTGGAACTCTCCTATACTTTCAGTTTGAGGAACTCTTTTTCTCTTATATTTTGACAATTTCAGTTGCAATTTGCAATATATTTTAGCATCATCAGCAATCCAGTCATTGATCTGAATTGCTTTCATCACACTATTTCATACTATTCAATGCTCTTCAGTGCCTCAATCGGATCAATCACATCCAGTGACCGATCTGTCAGAAGATCGACCAGTATGGCAAATAATAAAGCGATTCCTGCTGCAAGCAGATAGCTGGAAGGATGAATGGAGACTGCAAAATAGATTGAAGGCATATTCAGCGCATAGGTCAGACAATGACCAAGTGCACATCCAGCCGGCAATCCGAGCAAAATTCCCATTCCAGTCAGGATCAGTGTCTCTTTGTTGACATACAAATGTACTTCCCTGTCGTAGAACCCAAGTACCTTAATGGTAGCCAGTTCCCGCTGTCTTTCAGAAATATTTGTTGTTGCCAGTGTAAACAGTACCGTAAATGCCAGTGCTGCAGCCATTATGATAATAATATAAACTACCATGTTGATCAGTGCAAAGGCTGATGTGAACTCTTCTTTCAATTCCTGCGTACTGACTGATGACAATACACCATCTTTTCCACCCAGTTCATCTGCAAATGCTCCCTGATCCACACAATCGGCAGAAAGATTCACAAGAACGCCATTTGGTTCAAAGCTGCCGAACATTTCTTCATATGCCTGTTGTGACAGATATACATTATTACCAAGATAATTTTTCACCAGTGCATCCACCGATGCTGTATGCTCCTGCAACTTTAACGTCTGCAGCGTAACACTATCCCCTGCCTGGAAATTCAGAACATCTCCTGCATTTCTTGTAACAACGATTCCGGTATCGCCCAGATTCACTTCTTCTCCATCTGTACTTTCCAGATGAATATAATCTTTCAGCTCATTCTTCTCCACAGCCTCCTGCGGAACAACGATCAACTGAACCTTTTCTTCTCCGCCATCGGCATTTTTGATTTTTACCGATTCGATTCTTACGTTAATAAATGCATCGACCTGGGACTCATCCGAAAGATTATCTAATAGTACATCATTTTGTCCATCAGCCGCAACTGCCATCAGATCATACTGATAGGTCTGTTCATACTGCCTTGGCATCAGATCTGTGACAGAATCCTTAATTGCGAAACCACATACAAGAAGTGCACTACATCCAAGAATTCCTGCAACTGTCATCAATAATCTTTTTTTATAACGGAACAGATTACGAGCTGTAACCTTATTTAAAAAGGACATTCTCCTCCAGAGCGGTCCAATATGTTCCAGAAATACCCGCGAGCCCGCATGTGGTGCCTTCGGTCTCATCAATGCACTTGGAAGCTGTCGTAATTCTGTTCGGCAGGAATAATAGGTAGCAATAATAATTCCGGCAAGGAATAACAGAATTGCACCAAATCCATTGAGCAGATGAAATGTCAGTACATAGGCGGGCAACTGATACATCGTTTGGAATATTACGAACATGATCTCTGGAAGAAGGATAAATCCACCCAGATCTCCGATAATCCCACCGAGCAGACAGGCGCTTACTGCATAAATCAGATATTTTTTTCTGATCTCACCATCTGAAAAACCAAGTGCCTTATAAGTACCGATCAACCCTCTGTCCTCTTCTACCATACGAGTAATCGTCGTCAGACTGATTAAGATGGCCACTGTTAAAAAGAGGATTGGAAAAATAGTTCCGATAGTCTCAATTGATGCAGCATCGCTTTTGACATTTCCATAGCCGCTAAGTGAACTTCTGTCCTGAATATACCACTGTGGAACGGGTGTTTCACTGACCTGTTGTCTGGAATCCTCTATCTCCTCCTGTGCCTCTTCCTTCTGACGGGCGAGTTCCTGTCTCTGCTCTTCAAGCTTTACGATTGCAGCACTCTGGGACGCATTTCCAAAAGCTGCCCCCGCCTGTGCCATACTTGTCTGTGATACATTTCCCTGCGCATTCATCAACATTTCAGCCTGATCCAGCTGACTTTCAGCATCATCGAACTTCTGTAACATCTCAGTTTCTGCTTTATCGATCTCTTCATAAGCTGGCGCTGTCAGTTCCATGAGACGTGCCAGCTGACGGTCTTCTTTTAACTGTGTATCGATGATAGCAGTCACCTCATTTATCCGGTCGTCATATGCATCTGAATAACTATTGAGATCCTTTGTATCCCCAACAGTCAGATAGATTGCTGTATATACATCACTGTCCACCGCCTGTGGTGTCACAAAAAAAGTATAGTCCGTTGTTGCAGTGGAACGAAACGCCACTGCTCCATCACTGTTATTGACATCTGCTGCATCTGTTACGATTGCACTGATTTCATACTGATCATTTGTAAATGCAGAATCCATAAGATCTACGGTAACAGTATCCCCCACTCCTTTTCCTGTATCCTTACTGTAATTTTGAGTAACTGCTATCTGCGTATCCGCCGTTGGAAGCGTTCCCTGCTGTACATACGGAAGATTGATCCCTCCCTCTTCAAATGTCTTCATGGATACACTCTTATTCTTTTCTCCATTTCTAGTCGATACCGTTGCACTATAATCTCCCTGAACCTCCTGCACCTCAGGAAGCTCTTTTAATGCAGAAAGGTCATCTTGTGTGAGTCCCATCGTCGAAACTATACTGATATCAAAAAGGTTCTGTTCATCATAAAAACGGTCTGCTGAAATACGCAGATCTGTGCAGGCTGCTCTGATTCCAGTTGCCATCATTACACCAAGTGCTGTAATCAGCATAATGGAGAGAAAACGCTTTTTTCCCTTCTTTAGGGACCGAAAAATGTCTTTGTTATATGCTTTCTTCATTTATGCTTACTCCCTACCATTCAATTTCCGCAATTGGTGTCGGATTGTCGTTCTTTGTGATTTCTGTGACAGTTCCACTTTTAAACCGAATCAGTCTGTCCGCCATTGGAGCAAGTGCAGAATTGTGTGTGATCAGAAGTACAGTGATATTTTCCTTACGGCAGGTATCCTGCAGAAGCTGTAAAATCTGTTTTCCAGTATTATAATCTAATGCACCTGTTGGTTCATCGCACAAAAGAAGCTTTGGATTCTTTGCAAGTGCACGTGCAATTGAGACACGCTGCTGCTCACCACCGGAAAGCTGCGCTGGGAAGTTCCCTTTTCTGTCCTGCAGTCCTACCTTATTAAGCGTCTCAGATGCATTCAGTGCATCCTTACAGACCTGTACCGCCAGCTCCACATTTTCCAGTGCTGTCAGATTAGGTACCAGGTTATAGAACTGAAATACAAATCCGATATCCGTTCTTCGATATCCTACCAGCTGTTTTTTATTGTAATCCGTGACCGGATTTCCATCGACAATAATTTGTCCGGATGTTGGAACGTCCATGCCTCCTAAAATGTTCAGCGCAGTCGTCTTGCCTGCTCCTGATGAGCCCAGAATGACCGCCAGTTCACCCTTTTCGACCTCAAAGGATGCATCGTCAAGCGCTTTGATTGTCGTCTCTCCGGTCCGGTACTCCTTTGTGATATGATTAAATTCAATATATGCCATAATTCCTCCATTATCTGTTGTATCTGCTTATTTTCTCTATTTTTCAGTATACTAAAAAAATACCACTTTCATCAATCAACAATGCACAACAGTGTGTTGAGTGATGATAAGTGGTATGTTACAATACTATACAATATAAATGATACGATATGATTCAGACTATTTGGAAAACTAATATTTTATTTCTCCATTTCTGTTATGAATACACCGATTCAGCCCGGCTCATTACCGGTATTAAAAGGGAGGCATAACATTGAACAAACAACCTCAGGTCACTGAGCAGACAAAGGAAAATCTACGTCAGGCTTTCTGGCAGCTCTACACCATGAAACCTGTTGATAAAATTACGATCCGTGAGATTACAGATCTCGCAGGATACAACCGTGGTACTTTCTATCTTTATTACAAAGACGTCTATGACATTCTCTACCAGATTGAAGACTATCTGCTGAAACAGATATCTGAGATATTTTCCCGTCTCTATCAGCAGGGCAGTACTTTTTCCCTGCAGCATAATATGAGCGTATTTGTAGAATTAATGCAGAAATATTCCCGTTATTCGACAATTCTTTTAAGTGACCGTGGCGATCCCCGATTTACCCAGAAGCTAAAAGAACTCGTCTGGCCGCTTCTCAATCATTTCTTCATTCCAACTTCCGGATTCAGCGAATATCAGCAGGGCCTTCTGAAAGAATTTTATCTATCCGGTATTCTTTCAGCCGTTTCCCGCTGGAATGCAGATCCCCAGATGGATGTTGATGCCTTTATCAACTTTATGAATGCCTGTATCTTTTCCCAGAAATAAGAGAAATTCTACCAAATTTATCTATCCGCTATCCGCTTTTCTGCGATCATCGGAGTCGTCGACTGGCGGGACAGATGTCTGTATGACATCTGCTTCTGCTTGACGAGACAGTACCTGCCTGACGACTACCTCTACCTGACGAGACAGTTCCTTCCTGACGACTGCCTCTACTTGACGAAACAGTACCTGCCTGACAACTGCCTCTACCTGCTACCTACCTAAGTTTATTGCATTTTTTTAATAACTGCCTCAAGTTCCTCTGAAATCTTTTGTGCCTGTTCAAAATCCTTCTGAATCAAGACTTTTTCCACACGCATTTCCAGTTCTTTCTTTTTCTGTTCCAGTTCCAGATAATCCTTGTCAAAATGATCCGCATAGATCATCTTTCTGAACTTTCGGATGCTCATCTTTCTCATCGTCTGTCCTTCTACCAAAAGCACTGCGTCCATGCAGTCGGCAATTGTATAGAAATCATGGGAAACCATCAGAATCGCTCCATTATACTCATTTAACGCCTTTTCAAGTGCTGCCTGTCCATAGAGATCCAGATGACTGGTCGGTTCGTCCAAAAGAAGCAAATTGGCATTGCCAGCGGCAAGTTTAGCTAATTGTAACAGATTTTTTTCTCCACCAGAAAATGTTGCGATCTTCTTTCTGAGTTCATCCTCTTGAAATCCGTATCCACTTAAAAATGCTGCAATTTCTTTTTCTGTTTCAAATCCAACCGTTTCAAATTCCTCAATGATCGTATTGGTCTCACTGAGCGTCTCGCCTGGGAACTGGGATAAAAATGCCATTTCCACACCATCTGTTACCTTGATACTTTCCTGCTGATTTGCAAAGATCTGTCTGAGCATTGTTGTCTTCCCTGTTCCATTTGCACCAACGATTGCTACCTTCTCATTGGCTTTTAATTCAAAGTTCACACCGGAAAGAAGCAACTCATCAAATGCTGCACTGTAATCTGTAAGACTGAGCACAATCCTGTCCTTTATTGTTGCAGATTCTGTCTCCGTTGCGGTCATTTCCTGTGAAAGATCAGTGGAAAAATGAATTTCGGGCTGACTGATATCAACAAATGGCTCTTTGATTCGGCGTGCCTTCAACCTCTCCAACAATGACACTCTTGCATGCAAGGCACGTCCACGCGTTGCATCTGTATACATCGTTGCCTCTGCTCTCAGTTTCTCCACAACTTTTTCATTTCGTTCTATCTCTTCCAGATCCGCTGCTGCCAGCTCCTGCATTTCCATTTTTGTCTGTAACAGGTTGAAACGATAATCCGTATAACTGCCATCGAACTCCTGAATATCTGCATTTTCCAAATGCAGGATCTTGTTAAAACAATGATTCAGCAGATAACGGTTATGCGTAACTACAAGCATTGTCCCTTTATATGCATTGATCAGATTCATCAGGGCATTGATATGCGCAAAATCCAGATAGACATCCGGTTCATCCATGATCAGCAGATTTGGTTCTGTGATCATCTGACGAATGACCTGAATGATTTTGAACTCTCCACTACTAAGTGTCGTAATCACGTTGTCCCTGTAATTTTCAAGTCCAGCCAACTTCAGCTGTTTTAAAATATTACTCTCATAAGCATCTCCACCGATTGCACTAAATGCATCCAGCGCTTTTTGATACTTTTCAAATGCAGCTTCCATATCCTCAGCTGTTTCCATCTCCACACAGATTGCTGCAATTTCCTCCTGCGCCTGTACGAACTGTTCGCTCAGATAATCCAGTACCGTAAGGGATGGATTGGTTACTTCTGTCGAGAACTGACTGATATAGCCAACTCTGCAATGTGGTGCCAGCTCAATTTTGCCATCATAGAGATATTCTTCTTTGTGCATGATCATATCGACCAGCGTACTTTTACCAGTTCCATTTGATCCGATAAATGCGCAGTGCTGCCCATCTTCCAGTGTAAATGAAATCTTTTTATATAAATCTTTTTGTGGTATTGAGTAAGATAATTTTTGTACTTTAATCATCGTAATTGTTTATCCTCCATTTCACAGAACATTTATTGTCCATCTGTGACCGTATTCTTTCCAAAACATATTTACAGTTATAAAAAAGTGTCTGCGACACTTCAACTCCCCTGCCCCTCAATCTTTGAGGGGT